>DASXWI010000480.1:0-3275 GCA_036503755.1 Saprospiraceae bacterium
AATCTAGAGCCTAGAAAAATACGCGGCGTCGAATCTCAGGGTATGATCCTGATGGCAGAAGCCGGTGATGGTCGCCTGCACTTTATCCAGGCCGCTGATGAAGAAACCGGTATGGTCGTAAGCTGAGAGCTGATATCTGACCACTGATTTCTGAACGAAGCAGCTATCTTTAGCCATCAATGGCAGAAGGATCAATGAATAATAAGTCACTCAGAGGTATCAGGATCGGGGCGATTCTACTTTTGAGTCTTTTAGGCGCTTTTTCAGCCTGGAAAATGCTCGAACTCCCTTTGTGGGGTTGGTGGCCTTTGTTCTTGATCCTTGGCTTCTACCTCGCAGCCTTTCTATTACTACTTCCTTCTGATCTCCAGAAAAGAAAATGGTTAGGGTTAGCAACCTTGTCCGGTGTGTTTTTAGGGCTTGGCTTTCCACCATGTATTCTGACATGGGTCGTATTGTTTGCGTGGATTCCATTGCTCATGATGGAGGATGGGATTTATAAACTAGAAAACAAGCCAAAACCTGGGAAAGTCTGGCTCTATTCATTCCATGCCTTCGTTTTATGGAATGTCATCGCCACTTTCTGGGTGATGAATACGGCCTTCTTTGCAGGAATCGTGGCCAATTTTCTTAACGCCGCCTTCATGGCCACCGTCATGGTGATCATCCATGTCATCAGGCATCAGCTCCATCCGAAATGGTCAGTGTTTGTTTTTATTTCTTTCTGGATTTCATTTGAATATCTCCATCATTTATGGGAAATGTCCTGGCCATGGCTTACCATGGGCAATGCACTCGCTGAATATCCATGGGCCATTCAATGGTATGAATATGTAGGTGCATTTGGTGGATCGCTCTGGGTAATGATGATCAATTACATGGGCTATATCATAGTGCGTAAATGGAAGGATAGAACATTAAAAGCGTTTATCCCCCTTGCTTGTATGTTGATGGTTCCTGTTCTTATTTCATTATGGATATGGAGCACAGTAAAAGAAAGTAATGTTGCACCAGTCCCCGTCACAGTGGTTCAACCAAATTATGAGCCTCATTATGAAAAATTTGATGTCCCTCAATTTGAACAATCCCGGCGGTTCCTGAAATTATCCCTTGATCACATAGATGAGACGACACGCTATCTCGTTTATCCCGAGACAAGTTTTGAAAGTATCCGATTGAATACATTTAGGGAAAATCGTGTGATCAATCTGTTTCAAAGCATGGTGGATTCATTTCCTGATTTGCGGCTAGTAACGGGTATTTCTTCTTATAGGGTTTTGGAAAAAAATCAGTTAAAAGACATTCTTTACAGAACGCTTGTTTCCTCAAATGGGGATACCATGCATTATGACATCCAGAATGCGGCCATTCAGTTGACACCCGGAGAATCTGACTATCAACTTTATTTTAAATCCAAACTTGTCCCTGGTCCTGAGATGTTTCCGCTCAAAGATTTCCTTTTCTTTCTGGCACCATTGGTAGATAAGTTAGGAGGTAGTTATGAAGGACATACTAAACAGGCGGAAAGATCAGTGTTTACGGGAGGGCCTTTAGCCGTTGCCCCGATTATCTGTTACGAATCTATTTATGGAGATTATACAGGTGGGTATGTTCGCAAAGGAGCCACAGCATTTTTTATCGTGACCAATGATGGATGGTGGGATTTGACACCCGGCCATATTCAGCATCTTAAGATTGGTGCTATGCGAGCCATTGAACACAGACGACCGATTGCGCGAAGTGCAAACACCGGGACCTCATGTTTCATCAACATTAAAGGACAGATTCGTCAGCCAACAAAATATAGAGAAACAACTGCCATCAAAGGCCAGGTCATTCCCGAAACCAGGATAACCTTTTATACAAAGTGGGGAGACCTTGTGGCTAAATTTGCTGTGTTAACCTTTATTGCGCTTTTCCTCGTATCTGTCTTTAGTTATGGCAGAAAACGGTTTAAATTTTGAGTAATTTGTTTTCTTAAATTGTATACATAGCATTTCAGTTCTCATGCCTTCATAAATGGATATCAATATGAAATTGACTTTAGGCATTTGCTTCCTTCTTGTTTTGTTAGGATGTAAAAAAGATCCGGAAAGTGTTTACCCAATAGTATATACCCTGGATCATATTGAGCAATCAGACGAAGGACTATACCTCGTAGAAGGTGCAGACCAGGTGGCTGCATTGCCAACAGACATTGGTTTCTATGGTGTGTATAAAGAACAGGTAAAAGTTGATGTACTGGAGGCCTTACGCCTTGCATTCGATCTGAAAAAGATTGAATTGTTAGATGAAGACTCCCTGCAGATGAAAGGGTTTATCGAAAATGAAGCATTTGACATCACGTTAGGTTATGAAACGGTAAATGGAGCAATTGTAATTGATTCCATCGAAGGGACTGTCTTAACTTATGAGAAGGATGACGATCAGTTTGTCATTTGTGGAGTGACCAAACTCCCGATAGCAGGTCCGAATGCGATTAATCCAGGTCCACCAGCCTATTTAATTGTTACATCTGAATGTCTTCCTGGCTATTCAAATGAAGACTACGCTCATGCTATGTTGGAAGAATATGCTTATCCTTCATTGGATACATTAGGCGTATTTTTGACAAGATTGATTTTCAAGTGAAGAATGGATTTGCATAATGACTAAAAATGGCTGCTCATGATTTGGTTTTGGATTCTTTGGGTATTCAATGCGCTGATGTCTCTTATCCCTATCTATTTCTTTTTTATTGGCCTGTCGGATGGCACAGTGGATGCCAATAATATGGGGATTTGGATGCTTATTTTGTTAGTCGTGGCTGTGGTGATAGGAGGTACATATTGGCTTAAAACAAAAAACCAGGTCCAGGTTGCTAAAGTATTGTTGGTGATCGCCGCTATTCCATCCTTACTTTTTCTGTTGTTTATTGCTGTTTCCATATTTGGAGATGTCCGCTGGAACTAACGTACACGCATTGGTCAAAATCAGAACTTGTAATATCTTCAATCTCCTCAATCCTTGCTTATGACCCTTTTCTGGATACTTTGGATTTTTGTCGCCATCATGTCCGTCATCCCGGTTTACTTTTTCTTTGTAGGCCTCAAAGATGGTTCGATCACATTTCGCAACATCGCCTTATGGTTGTTGATCCTGTTAGGAATCGCTGCCGTTTTATATGGCTCTTGCTGGTTGTTGGATCATGACAGGATGGGTATGGCAAAAGGTTTGCTCTTATTAGGGGCTGTACCTGGAGCGTTAGTCTTGTTGTATTTCCTGATCGCCGTTAT
>DASXWI010000481.1:0-2467 GCA_036503755.1 Saprospiraceae bacterium
GGGAAATAGGTGAGGGGTGGGGAAATAATTTTCAAAAAACATCAGAAAATACAAGCGTGAGAATTCTTATTTCGGCGAAATATATTTCGTAGAAATACGAATAACTCAGGTTGATAATGAGGCAGTTAAGCCAGTTTTAACACTGACTTCAACAAATTCCAATCTTTATTTTTTCGTTAATCCCCCAAAAACAACGCCGATATCGACCGATGCTCATGCGTATTCCGAATCGCATGGGCAAAGAGCTTGGCAGAAGATAAAACCTTGATCTTCGGAGACGTCCTCCTCAATGGCAAGGTATCCGTTACAATCAACTCAGTTAATTGTGAGTTTTCAATATTCTCATACGCCTTACCCGAAAGCACAGCATGTGTACATATAGCACGGACACTTTTAGCTCCTTTCTGAACCAACGCATCAGCCGCCTTACATAAGGTCCCGGCCGTATCTGCCATATCATCCACCAGGATGACATCCTTACCCTGAACATCCCCGATCACCGTCATTCCTGCAACCTCATTAGCCCTCCGACGATATTTATCACAGATTACCAGGTCGCACTGGAAGTGGTTTGCATAATTTCTAGCCCTTTTAACGCCACCGACGTCTGGAGAAGCAAAAATCACGGATTCTTTATCCAATCCTTCGAGATAAGGGACGAAAATGGCATTACTCTTAAGGTGGTCGAGCGGGATATCAAAAAAGCCCTGGATCTGGTCGGCATGGAGATCCATGGTCATAATCCGGTTTGCACCAGCCGCTTCGAGAAGGTTGGCAATCAATTTAGCGGAAATGGGTACACGCGGTTTGTCTTTCCGGTCCTGCCTCGCATATCCGAAATAAGGGATGACTGCGGTGATATAATCTGCAGAAGCACGTTTGGCGGTATCAATCAGCAGTAACAACTCGAGCAGGTTCTCCGCGGGAGGGGCAGTGGACTGTATGAAAAAAACGTAGGACCCACGGACAGATTCTTCTATCACGGGTTGCATTTCCCCATCGCTGAATTTCAGCAGATCCCATTTTCCAAGGGAATAACCATAATAATCCGCTATCTTCTCTGCAAGGTAGCCCGAGTACTTTCCGCTGAATAATTTTACGTCCACGTTGGTTGGTGCTATTGAGAGGCCAAAATTAGTTTAATTTTTACCATATCAGCTATCAGCTATCAGCTGTCAGCTCTCAGGTAATGGGTAATCGGTAATCTATATTCAGTAATCAGGAATCCGAATTCAGTCTGTGAGTACAAGAGTATAATCTGCTACACAATTTCTGGGAGCTGGTAGCCGGAAGCTAAAAACGTGAGTCGTCAGTCGTGAGTCGAAAAAAGTGAACAGTGAGTTGTGAGTTGTGAAAATTGACAATCATACTGGAAGCCTGAAGCTTTTACGTTGCCCTGACAGCTGACAGCTGATAGCTGATAGCTCAGAATTTCAGGTGCTTCACCGTAAGCTTATTGTGTATAAGCTGACGCAAAGAATCAATCCCGATTTCAAGATGAGTGATGGCAAAGGTATTGGTAACTGTTACATCACTGTGGGATGTCTTGACACCTTCGGGGACCATGGGCATATCGGAGACCAACAAGAGTGCACCGGTCGGAATACCATTATGGAACCCAACACTGAAGAGCGTAGCTGTTTCCATATCTATTGCAATGGACCGGATTTTATTGAGATACTTTTTAAACTTCAAATCAAACTCCCATACACGCCGATTTGTAGTGTACACAGTTCCTGTCCAATAATCTTTAGCGTAATCCCTGATCGTCGTAGAGATCGCTTTCTGCAAAGCGAAAGAGGGTAGTGCAGGTACCTCGCCAGGAAAATAATCATTTGATGTCCCTTCACCCCTGATCGCGGCAATAGGCAAAATGAGATCTCCCACCGAATTTTTTTTCTGTTTCAATCCTCCACATTTACCAAGAAATAAACACGCTTTTGGTTTGATGGCCATCAATAGATCCATGATCGTTGCCGCGTTGGCGCTGCCCATCCCGAAGTTAATAATGGTAATATGTTCTGCTGTGGCACATTGCATGGAAAGCCCGCGTCCGTAAACCTCTACGCCAAATTTTTCCGCAAACACATCCACGTAATGAGAAAAATTAACAAGCAATATGTATTTCTCAAAAGCATCCAACGACATACCCGTGTACCTGGGTAACCAGTTATTGACGATATCCGCTTTTGTCTTCATGCTTAATTATTTGGTGATGTAGTGATGTTGTGATAAGTATTCAGTAATCCGAAATGGGTTAATTGGTTAAAAGGTTAATTGGTTAATTTTTGATTTACCCCATGCCCCATGCCCTCTGCCCTCTGCCCTCTGCCCTCTGCCCTCTGCCCTCTGCTCACTGCTCACCGCTTTTCATTTCATGATAAACTTCAGCTCTCACCTCATCATGCTTCCTCGTAGCTATTTTTAAAATCCGCCTTAGCTGATCAGGTGACGCATCATCAATCCA
>DASXWI010000482.1:0-11087 GCA_036503755.1 Saprospiraceae bacterium
CAAAGATATACACATATTTTAAGAAAACAATGGGGTAGGCAAAAAAGGAGAGGATTGGTGGAATGTATTCCACCAATCCTCTCCTTTATCTTTTTCTAAAATCTGGTGCCCAGGTAATGTGGTAGCATCGCCCTCCAGGTAGGCCAATCATGAGTCATATCATGACCCCAGACGTCAAGTTCATGGGGAATCCCTTTATGGTGAAGCAGTGATGAAAACGTTCGGGATGCATCAGGGCTCTCATAGTTTCCAGATCCGGTAAGGATATGGACGTGATTAGAGCGTTGCAACATAGGTAGGAAATGATCATCATTAAGCCTTTCCAAATAATGTGTAGGGCTATTGAAATATACATCTTCATCAAAATATCCATCTGTGTATGAAGTCAAATCATACACACCACTCATCGCGATTACCCCGGCAATCAGATCTGGTCTTTTGAAATAAAGGTTAGCCGCATGTAGAGCACCTAAGGATGCACCACAGGTGATGATGCCAGTATTTTCACTCGTATTGTGCCTAATGTATGGGATGACTTCGCGGTAGATATAATCATTGAACTGCTGATGCCTGATGGATTTGTGGCGTGGATGCATCTTGCTATTCAACCAACTTTCCGAATTGATACTGTTGATTGAAAAAACTTTCACCTTGCCTGCATCGATATAGGGTTGGATGACATCCAACAATAAAAACCGTTCATATTCGAGGTAATCTGCAGCTGCGGTCGGGATTAACAGGAGGGCGAACCCATAATGGCCATACATGGCAATTTCCATGTTCTTATTCAGGGAAGGACTATACCAGGAGTCGAGAATTCGGTTCATTCGTTTTGGTCTTGTTTCAGAGGTCTAAGATGTGTAAAATTATTGAAAGGGAAGTCATTTGGAAAGTGGCTATTTCTGGCAGGAGCTAATCTATAGATACCTGAAAATGAATGTATAACAAGCTGAAAGCGGATCATTTTTATGGGTGTTGGACTGTTCGATGTTCGTTTTTATATGGATACTTTTTTCTAAACTTAAGAAACTAATACAGGCAGACAAACGTATTAATTAAAGTGACACACACCTCGTTCTCCTCATTGGCGTGTTCCATTATTATCAACACGGTCGTTAGTATTTCAAATAGGAAGGTGAGGAGCTTCAAAATCCAAGGGAAGTGTTCTCACCTTCTCCCTTTTTAAGAGGCAGCCTATCTCTTCAAATTCCTTTATTCCTTCTTAGTCCTTATTTTGCAGCGTTCAGCTGTCAGCTATCAGCTATCAGTTTTACCATACGGTAATATTGCTCACGACTCACGATTGACGACTCACGATATCCCACTCACGACTCACTGCTCACTGCTTACTGCTTACTGCTCACTTCTAACTGCTCACTTAAATGAATTCCGGTCTGAAAGTTATCGCTCCTGCATCCGTATCCAATCTCGCTTGTGGATTCGATACATTAGGTGTTGCCCTGGATATTCCTTCGGATGAAATTATTGGAAAGTTTGTTGATACTCCTGGCGTGCAGATTGTCGCGGTTACAGGTTGTAAAAAAGGAATCCCTCTCGATCCGAAACAAAACATCGTTGGAATTACTGCCATAGCGTTGTTGAAGCATCTTGGAGAAGAAGGTCGCGGACTTGAGCTCAGAATTCATAAACATATCCAGGCAGGCAGTGGGCTTGGGAGTAGTGCTTCCAGTGCTACAGCAGCTGCCGTCTTGATCAATGAGTTATTAAATCGTCCGCTTGAAAAACGTGACCTTGTTTCTTTTGCATTGGAAGGAGAGATGGTCGCAAGCGGTTCTAAACATGGTGACAATGTTGTACCTGCACTTATCGGTGGGCTGATCCTGATCAGGGATATTCACACGCTTGATTACCACAGGATATATACTCCACCTGGGTTATTCATGGCTATATTGCTGCCTGATATTTCCATTCCAACAAAAGCTGCTCGTGGAATTCTTTCGCAGGAAGTTCCATTATCGCAGATGGTGCAACAAGCCGCTAATCTGGGATCTTTTGTCATAGGCATGCACAATAGCGATCTCGATTTGATCCGTCGTTCCATGCAAGATCATGTGATTGAGCATCAGCGAAAACATCTTATCCCCCACTTTGATAAAATTAAAGAAACTGCTCTGCAAATGGGTGCACTAGGATGTTCTATCAGCGGAGCAGGACCAGCCATCTTCGCGCTCTGCCAGGAAAAACTTCAGGCAACAGGTATAGCTGCTGCCATGCACAAAGTATATACAGATCACAAGCTTGAAGCACGAAGCTTCGTCAGTCCCATCAACCACGAAGGCACGGTGCTTAAATAAGGCTGAGGCGAAAGGCATAGAGCATAGGGCAACTGGTAGAATTAATTTGCTGAATTAAATCTAGAATCCATCTCCGCAATCTCCGTTTCCCTAACAATCCACTCACTGAACCCATACTTTCTAAGATCACTGTAGTCTTTCACGAAGACGTCTTACAGTCTTACTGTCATACGCTCTCACTGTCTTATTGTCTTACATTTAGACAACCGCTTGTCAATTTCCAATGGACCCGCTGTACTTTGTCACGACCCTGTTATCTTTGGAGGATGAGCACCACAAACTTGATTTTTTGCCTATTGTTGCTTTCAATAACTGGCTTCTCGCAGGAATGGAAACCCGCAACACCTCCCCCTGACTTTCTTACCGATCATACTTTCGGATTTGCCATTGATGACAAAGGGTACCTGGTATCAGGAACAACTGAATTTGAGGGGCCTTCTTCGGCCTTTCTTCAGTTTGATCCTGCTACGGACACGTGGGATACGTTGGCTGATTTTCCTGGTCACGCCCGGGGGTATGGCATTGGTGATGTCTGGGATCGTAAAGCCTATTTTGGTTTCGGTACGAGCATAGATTCGATGTTGCGTGACCTCTGGGTATTTGATCCTGATTCGATGCGCTGGTCACAACTGACTTCGTGCCCTTGTGAGCCACGTCTTCATCCAACATTTGTGGCCAACAAAGGAAAAATTTTCATGGGCCTCGGAAATAACAATAATGGAAACCTGAACGATTGGTGGGAATATGATATTCCTTCCGATACATGGTCACAAAAACCTGACTATCCGGATTCAAGACGACATCATCCTTACCAGTTTGCGATCGGTGATTATGTATACACTGCATTTGGCCATGGTAACGGCATCTTTCGTGAACTGTATCGTTATGACCCAACTCTTGAGGTATGGGAGAGAATGGCTGATATTCCAGGTGAAGGTCGTGTTGCTGGCACTCAATTTTCTTACGATGGCAAAGGATACGTGTTGAGTGGCGATGGTGATGACCACAACTCTATGGAGACTGGGGAAATGTGGCGGTATGATGCGGAACTCAATACATGGGATAGCCTTCCTCCGCATCCTGGTAAATCACGTTGGGCGCCTGCTTCTTTTGTGATTGATGGTATTGTCTACCTATATAATGGGACAAGTTTTTTTAGCGGTGTCGGTTACGTCTACCAGGTAGAAGCATATTCTTTTGATCTTAAAGAAATGGTTTCGTCATCAAAAGAGATTTCTTTAAATAAATCCTTCTCCCTGTATCCTAATCCTTTTTCTTCTTTGTTTTATATCGACGCGCTTGCAGATGATTATGAACAAGTGATGATTTATACGATGGATAATAAGCGAGTGTACACTGGTCAGAAAAATTCCCAGCATGATGTG
Organism: Saprospiraceae bacterium; assembly: GCA_036503755.1. Taxonomy (GTDB): domain Bacteria; phylum Bacteroidota; class Bacteroidia; order Chitinophagales; family Saprospiraceae; genus Opimibacter. The sequence goes on from DASXWI010000482.1 coordinate 3,701, forward strand.
TCTCATCTTCCTGCTGGATTGTATCGAATCGAAATTTATACAGACGATTACGTTGAGGTGGTGCTAGGGATTAAACAGTAATTTTTTTCGTTTCACGAAAAGGTTAACTTTAAGTGGATGATCCGAGTACTTCTATTCCCACTTTTTTTTCTATTCTTTCTTTCTGTATATGCACAGAGCGATTCATTTCGTGTGATGACCTATAATATCCGTCTGCCGGTTGAAAGCGATGGTATTCATTATTGGGATAGCCGACGACCACTGGTAAGCAGCATGATCCGGTATCACGAACCCGATATCATTGGTGTACAGGAAGCATTCAGAAGGCAGCTCGATGAGTTGGTTTTGGATTTACCTGAATACGCATGGTTTGGTGTATGCAGAACAGATGGTACGATTCATCCAAATCCGGATGGTGAGTTTTCCGCCATCCTTTATCGCAAAGATCGGTTTGATCACCTTGATGGAAATACCTTTTGGTTGTCTTCAACTCCGGAGGTAGCAGGATCAAAAGGATGGGATGCAGCCTTACCCAGGATTGTCACCTGGGCTAAGTTTGCAGATAAAAAAACGGGTAAAATTTTCTTTCACTTCAATACCCACTTTGATCATCTTGGTGAACTGGCTCGCGTAAAAAGCGCTGAACTTATGCTGGTTCGTATAAAAGATATCGCCGGAGAATATCCTGTGGTTTTAACCGGCGATTTCAACGCTATTGAAACAAGTTCGCCATATCATATTATTACAGATACGTTATCATCTTATCATATGGAAGATGCGTTGTTTTTGTCCGTCAAACCCCATCATGGTCCTTCCGGAACCTTCTCAGGAAACTTCATGCTTCCTGGTGTTGGAGACTATAGGATTGATTTTATTTTCATCCGAAACAATATTCTTGTGTTAAAACATGCTATACTTTCAGACTCCTGGGATAGCAGGTTGCCATCGGATCACCTGCCGGTTCTGGCAGAAATGAGGATCCGGTAATTTCCAGGTATCTTTTATTTCTTTTAAGGTAATTAGTTAATTTTCATTAAGCCGAAATCATAAAGCGAATTGCTTATTGGTTTCCACACTAATTGCCTTATGACTTCTATCCGCTATATCATACTTTCTGTCTCAGTTGTTCTCATCAGCTTTTGCAGTATCCGTATATACTCTTTTGAGCAAAAAAGGAGAGCTTTCAAGGACGATCTGATCGAACTCTCCAGGATCAAGTATGGACTTTTCAGCGTGGATGAGTGGAAAATTATTCTTTCTGATATCATTAGCCGGAAAATTGAAGAATTAAATTTTTCACCCGAACAGATAAACAGCTTGCGGGGTAAGGTAGAATCGTTCTTGTCAAAAACTTTCACCGAACTTGAGGCCCGGTTTCATGAAGAAAAATCACAAACCATCGGAGGTGTTTTTCAAAGTGTAGGGGTAGATGTCCTTGGTGTGTTTGATAAAATGAAGAAGGACATTCCGATTTTCACCGAACAAATCCTCTCCTTTCTCAGCCATCCTGGAAATCGAGACACCTTAAAGAATTATATCCGGGACAAACTTGCAGAGTATACAGACAAGACATTTGGAGAAATAGATTACAACGAACAATGCAGGATCATTGACCAATATTCTTATGGCGACAGGACAGATACCATAGAGGGACTTAAACAAGATCTGGATCAATTAGACAAAGTCGGGCATTGGTATGTTACCACGGTTTATATTCTTACTATTCTCACGGGGCTGATGCTGCTTCTAACCACTACGATTCAGAAAAACGAGTTTGTACTGTATGTCCTTATTTGTCTTGGTCTATTGGCTGCTGGTTTGTTTATCCCTATGATTGAAATCGATGCACGCATTGAAGTCTTAAACTTCTCATTACTTGGCGAACAAATTACTTTCCGCGACCAGGTGCTGTATTATAGAAGTAAGAGTATCCTGGAGGTTGTCAGACATATGCTGGAACAAGATAAATGGGACGTTTTATTTGTGGGAATGCTGGTCTTATTATTCAGTGTGATATTTCCACTTTCAAAACTAATCTGTACAGCGATCTATTTATATGCGTCAAAACTCAGGAATAACCGATTTATCCAGTTTATGGTTTTCAAAACAGGAAAATGGTCAATGGCTGATGTTATGGTTGTTGCCATTTTTATGTCCTACATCGGGTTTAGCGGAATCCTGACCGAGCAGCTTAATCAAATAGAGGAAATGAGTAGTCAGCTCGATATCCTGACCACGAATAAATCCTCTTTACAATCAGGATTTTTTCTTTTTACCTCCTTTGCTATTTTGAGTTTGTTAGTAGCCCAACGTATCCAATATCCAAAAACAGAAATTCAATAAGACCAAGGCTGAGGCTGAGGCGAAGGAATAGGCAATCAGAAACTAGTTCGGTTATGTATAAAAAAACCTGCTTCGCCCAGGTGGTTGACGCTATAACTAAACTGGAAGAGAAAATTATTATATAACATCATGGTGACTGCGGGTCCGCCGCCGTATAACCATTGATTGGCTAAAGGATTGGTTTCTCCTGTAAAAGGATCGTTGGAATATCCCGCCTCTGCAAGTAATGAAAAATAAAAGGCAAAGCTGATCTTCCTAAACTGATCGACTGGCATGATCTTACCAAGGTCAGCCTGGTTTTCAATAATTTTATAGGATAACTGATATTTGCCAAGTGTGAAATCGAGACCATCTATGATGTACAATTCATACCCGGAAACATATTTCACTCCAGCGCCAAGTCCCCTGTAATAAATGTGTGATGGCCTGCTCCTGCTTAAACTGTATTTACTGACAGAAGAAAACCGATGTTGAAATCGACGGCCTGAAGAAAGATTCCATTCGAGGGTGATAAAGGAAATAAAAGCATTTTCATCATCTCCTTTACCAAAGCCAATTTTTTCCAATTCAAGTCCTGCTTTTAAGCCCCTGGCTGGAAATAATTTAATATCGCGGTCATCGAACTCAAATGCTCCACGAAGAGAAAAGACACTTTGTGTACTGTCCCCGTTGCTGAAATAGATCGGGTTATAATCCTCCACGATATCCTGGTCAACCTTCAAATATTGATATCCAAGTGATAACTCATATTTAATAAATAGGGAAGGACGGTAATAACCTTTAAGTCCCCCTTGCCATCTTTTCTGCAAAACACGTTCATCCAGTTGCACGAATTGTTCACGGTTTTCGCTTGTGATATAACTGATCTCTTTGTTGATGCTGTGATTAAAGGCAGTAGAAATGCTGAGGCTTTGACTTTTGTTTAGATACGGAAAACGATATTCCACTTCCTGCTTCGGGGTATAGCCAAATTGCATCTTTGCTTTAAGCCTATCATTGTGGCCCGTAAAATTCAACCAATCAAGTCTTGCCCCAACATTAAGCCTGTCAAAAGCATGATTGTATGTGGTCCACCATACATTGAAATTTCGGTCAGCCAAATCGAGGATTGGCGTGGCGTAGATATACCATGATTCTTTTAATTCAATACTGATATCCACTACCCCTGCTTCTGTATCCCATTCTGATACATTGACTATCGCTTCATTAAAAATCCCCATGTTGATCAGGTTATTCCTGTTGCGCTCAAGGATGGGTCCTAATTCCGATTGAGAAAGTGTGTCTCCTTCTTTGAAAGTGAGTTCGCGGTAAACGATGGAGGGCTTCGTTCGTTTTATCCCGTGAATGGTTATGGATTGGACAGTAACTGTCTGACCAAAGGCACCATTAATAACAAAAAATAGTCCTGCTATGAGATAAGGTATCCTCCCAAAGGCCAGCATCAGACATTGAGATAATGCAAAAATGCGTCAAAATGATCCTGTAGGCTTTCATAATAGCCTTCTTCTGAAAACGACGCTTTTATAGTATATCCAAACCGTTCAAGTGTTGCCTGCAGATGTTGGATTTCTTTCTGATTGGTTTTGATGGTGAGATACATCATTTTAGTATCCATGTCATGTGTGAGAAAGCTGCTGAGTACTACAGCGTTTTCACTTTCAATGATGCGGCTGATTTCGGCAAGGCTGTAGTCTGCTTTTTGTAGCTCAATGACAATAATTCCTCCTGGTTCAGAAAATGAATAACTCCGCGCGTAATAATGAATCAGGTCTTCAAGCGTAATCAGGCCAAGGTAGTTGTCTTTCTGATCGACAACGGGGATCACCGTGAGCTTATGATCGGCCATAACACTCATCACTTCAAACAAGTGATCTGAATCTCTTACATAAGCCTTATTGAGTCCTAGTGAAAAAGAACCAATCGGTTCATCAATCGGGCTGGTCGTAATGTCTTCTTCCGAAATCGTCCCAAGAAGTTGCTCGTTGTTGACGATAGGAAGGTGTTTAAGGTGATACACCTGCAAATACGTCAACGCCTGTTCCCCTGTGTCAGAGGTCCGGAGTGGATGAATGAGGTGTGATATGAGTTCCCTGGCGATCATGCCGGATGAGTTTTATGTATAAGTAAGACGAAAGATTGTGCCAAAAGTGGCGTCACTTCACATTTATTTAACGTGTAAGCTTTCTTTTTTCAATGATAAACTCCTGTTCAGACAATAAACCTCTATCCCTAAGTTCGGACAGGCGCTTTAACTGAGCAAGAAGGACATCATCCTGGACCTGTTGTTCCTGGGGAATTTCAGGCATTTCAGTAGTATTTTCCAAAGCAGGCAATTCTAACCTATAGCCGTTTTTCTGGAAATCATCAAAACGATCCTGTATCCTGACATACGCCAGGTCGTCATGTGTTTTTATTTTATCGAAATCCGTAAACCCTAGTGAAACTGCACGATCGAGGTGGGCATAAGCCTTATCTACTTGCTCAGTAAGAGAGTATGCGCATGCGAGATTAAAGTGCAATGAAATATCTCTTGGATGGATTTCGAGTCCTTTTTTAAAATCGTCAATAGCTCCTTCAAGATCAAATTCCTTATACTTTTTAATCCCGTTTACTTTAAAAGGGTTCTGTAAATCCTTTGTCGATGTCTGTCTTTTGGAAGAAGATGCCCTTTGTCTAGGCTGTGCTACAGGAGGATATCCTTGTTGCATCCTGCGATTATATACAGGTGGCACCATTCCTTGCTGGGCATTATATTTTTGGTCAAACTGTTCGTCAGCCATGGTAAACAAAACAACGGCATCAATCAGACCGAGAATACTGGAGATGATCCCAAATGAAATAATGGTCAGGAAGACATAGAGTATGCCAAGCCCCACTTGTCCAAGATAGAACCGGTGCACACCAGCCCAGCCAAGGAAAATAGCAAAAAGCCCTGCTGCTGTCTTATTTCTCATGAATACCTCCAAAGTTGCTTGTAATGATAAACAATTTCGGCAAAGGTCGGAATTTTAAGCGTTTCCGGGCGAGTTGTGCCAGATCAATACCTTCTACATTCGATGTTCCTTGTTCCTTATTCCTTGTTCGTCAGACTTTGTACTTGCACGTCAACAAGGCAATATCATCCGGGTAAGGTCTGGATCCCCTGAAATGGTCTACTTCATTCATCAGGGTCGTATTGATGTTATCTGCTGAGATGGCCTTATCCGCATCCTCCAGGATAGCCAACAGGTGGTCGTCATCAAAGTATTGATCAAGATCATTGACAATATCTGTCAACCCGTCCGTGCAGGCAAAAAGAGCACCCGGATGTGTGAGTTTAACTTCACCCATATGGATTTCAGGTAACGCTTCGAAGGCACCAATTATCGTACATCCACTTTCCAACCTGGTCACCACTCCATTCTGTATTAGAAACGGGGGGTAATGACCTGCATTGATGTACTGCAGTGTATTCTTATGAAGGTTGAGCTCTCCTATAAATAGTGTGATAAACCTATCGCTGCGTGTGATGCGATATACTGCCTCATTGAGGGCGAAGACAAAGGTCTCCAGATCCCTGTACTGATAGATCAGGCTTTGAAGGATCGCCTGGAAATTGGCCATCAGGATGGCGGCTGATACTCCTTTACCACTTATGTCCGCGATACAAAAGGCTAAACGTTTCTCATCATATTGAATGAAATCAAAATAATCCCCTCCAACGGTAAAGTGCGGCTTGTAGACCGTCGCCATTTCAAAAAACTTGCTTTTGGGAAGATGATCCGGGATCAACATCTTTTGAACGCTGCTGGCCAGCTCCATGTCCCTGGCAAACCTTTCCTGCTCAATTTGCTTTTTGAAAAGACGTTTATTTTCAATCGCTACCGCGATGATGTTCGTAAATGTGGTAATAAACTGGATCTGGTTGTATTCGTTGGCGTCCTTCCTCACTTCACCAATCAGGGCGAACGCAATCGGATTCTTCTTGTGATATACTGGGATGATGAGTTCAAACCCCTGGAGAAGTGCGGAATCCGCATTGGTTATCCTTTGTGTCTTATTGTAGCGTTTCAGCACCGGTCCCAAATCGTCCAGTGATGATAGGTGGTCAGCTTTTAAATGGGTTGCACATTGCCATTCTTCATCCTGTTTAAAGAAAAGCGCCATACGTTTGATGCCCATCTCCCAGCCAATGAAGGATTTGTACATGCTATAGAGTTCGGGAGCTGCCACATTATCGTTGATCGCCTGGGTTATCGTCAGGAGGCTGTTGATCTGTAGCTGCTTCAGGCTTAATTCCTGTTCCAGTCGTTCGACACTGGACTGCCCGGTCTCATTCATAGGATAGTGTTCGTAAAATCCAAAGCCAAAGTAATTCAATTTTTACGAATCCCATGAGAGGCTTGTGTACATAGTATGTTAACATATCGTGATTGCTTGCCGGATAAGGTTAATGTGTTAGAGGTCTATATTCAGTTTATCTGAAACACCCGTCTCAACGTCCGACAACGCATAAATCAGGGGTGTTTGCGTTTATTACCTATGTTTGCATCTCCAAACCGGAAAAGATTTGCTGACCATTGACCGATATATCATCCGTAAATACCTCAGTACATTTTTCTTTACGGCACTCCTCTTTTCGATTATTGCCATCACGATCAATTTCAGTGAGCACATTGAAAAATTTGTGGATCAGCCGGTGACCAAAAAGGAAATCCTCCTTGATTACTATCTCAATTTCATTCCTTATATCAATGGTTTGCTATGGCCGATCTTTTCACTGATCGCTGTGGTCTTTTTCACATCCCGGATGGCAAACAATACAGAGGTGGTCGGTATGTTAAATGCCGGTATGAGCTATATGCGATTTTTACGTCCCTATCTTATCGCATCCTGTTTTCTTTCCGGGCTATATTTATTGGGCAATCATATTTTTTTTCCGCAAGGAAACAAAACCATGATGACTTTTGAAAACAAATACATCTTCAAGGGCAACTACAAAGTAAAAAGCAGCAACATCCATCTGTTTATCGGACCGGAATCAAAAGTTTTTATTTCCAACTAT
>DASXWI010000483.1:0-1741 GCA_036503755.1 Saprospiraceae bacterium
ACCTCATCATGAATAATATACATCGTAACGCAAAAATCGGGCGTAACGTCCAGGTAGGTCCTTTTACCACGATTGAGGAAGATGTCGTCATTGGAGATGGATGTAGAATCGGAGCAAATGCAAGTATCCTTAACGGTACCAGGATGGGGAGCTATTGTAATATATTCCCTGGAGCTGTGGTCGGCGCATCTCCACAGGATCTTAAATTTGAAGGTGAAAGTTCTACTCTTGAAATTGGTAATCATGTCACCATTAGAGAATATTGTACTATCAATCGCGGTACAAAAGCAAGTTTCAAAACTTCAATCGGAGATCATTGCCTCTTGATGGCCTATGTCCACGTAGCGCATGATTGTATAGTCGGGCCCCACACTATTCTGGCAAACAATGTTAACCTTGCTGGGCATATACACGTCGGGCATCACGTGGTCATCGGCGGCTTGGTAGCCGTCCACCAGTTTGTAAAAATCGGAGACCATGTCATGGTGGGTGGTGGATCCCTGGTGAGAAAAGATATTCCTCCTTTTGTGAAAGCTGCTCGTGAACCTCTTTCTTTTGTCGGGGTAAATGTAACGGGCTTAAAACGCAGAGGATTTACACAAGATCAGATCCATGCTATCCAGGATATTTATCGCGTCCTCTTTGTACGGGGTTACAATATAACACAGGCAGTAGGTGTCATTAAGGAGACATTGCCTGACAGGCCTGAAAAGGACCTTATTCTCGAATTTGTAGATCAGGCTGAACGTGGCATCATGCGCGGATTCAGGGCACATAATCCCGTCAATGGACCTGTCTATACAAAAGCTGAGTAAGGCTTTTAATCAGCGTGTCGTATTTCATGAGCTGACGTTTAAGATTGCATCCGGAGACCGGATGGCTATCAGCGGACCCAATGGTTCCGGTAAATCCACTTTACTTAAGATCATTTCAGGCGGCGTGTTACCTTCTTCAGGCAACATCAATTATACCTGGCAAGGATCATCGATTCCGGAAGATTTAGTTTATCGGTATGTTCATTTTGTAGCACCTTATAACACGGTGATTGAAGAGTTGAGTCTGCCTGAATTATTTGATATGCATCAACGGATTGGACTTTTAAAAAAATATAAAAGTTACACTGATTGGTCATCAAAGCTTGAATATCCTTTTGATCCGGAGCGCCAGATAAAAACCTATTCATCAGGAATGAAACAACGTATAAAGCTTGGATTAGCATTACTTGATGATCGCCCGCTAATACTTCTTGATGAGCCCGGATCAAATCTTGATGCGCAAGGAAAAGAATGGCTTAATTCCCGTTTAAAAGAATTGACACCTGATCAAACGTTGATCATTGCATCAAACGAAGAAACTGAAATTGGTTTTTGTACTTCCGGAATCCAGGTAGGAAAAAGCTTGTAATGGTTTCAGCCGGAAAGTTTTTCATCCAGATCTTTCAGGCGTGCATGAATCGCTTTCAAACGATCAATCAGATCAAACTGGTCTGACAAAGCACCTTTCTCTTTTTTCAATTCCTGCTTAGCACCTTCCAGTGTAAATCCTCTTTCCTTGACCAGGTTGTAAATGATCTGGATTTGTTGAATGTTTTCTTTTGTAAAAAGGCGATCTCCTTTTCTGTTCTTTCTCGGTGTGAGAAAGGAAAATTCACTTTCCCAATATCTCAGTAAGGAACGGGAGACTTCAAACATCTCGGCGACTTCACCAATGGAATAGTAAAGTTTATCCAGGTTTTGCGTTT
>DASXWI010000484.1:0-1660 GCA_036503755.1 Saprospiraceae bacterium
GCTGTTTTGGTCCACCCATGAATTGGCGGTCCTTTCATCTAAAAGATCATCTAAGAAATTACTCATATTGTTGTCCAGTTTTGCCGTGTTACAGCCCTATGCGCCGAGCTAATGCTAACACCAAACATGTTAGAAAGCATAGGGTAACTTACTTTCTTTGATTCGTATAGATTCCGCATTTCCTTTACCATGGAAGCCGTTAATTTGGCCATACCATGGCGTTCTCCCGATGAAAATGAGCGTAATCCGAGTCGGTCGCAATGCTGCATATTACCCAGCCGATTAGTCCATTCAAGGTTCCAATGGTTGTTGTTGCTCTTGTCACCATCTTTATGGTTAACCTCATTCATACCATGGATAGGCCTTAAAAAGGCCATGGCTACCAACCGGTGAACCTTTCTTGTTTGGCCGCAAATTGAAACACGGCTATATCCTTTGTAAACACCTGGCTTTAGTATACCATGGCGTAAATTAAAGGTGCGCACCCTACCGTCAGAACTAACCCAATATAACGGCGCGCCATCGATTGGCCTCCAATGTATTTTTCTCATGCTGGTTTTGGGCTTACCTCTATAAGTTTTTTCCTTATCTCACCGATAGCTTTAAGATACAGCCTTTGGGTGGGTTCACTCTTCCAATTGTCTGGCGACCACTTCGTATAAATCGAGTCAATTTGAATCAACTTCCCGTATTCTTCCATGTAAGCCTTATGGAGAATATCCAGACTTATTTCAGGCTGCGCCCCATCAATGTCAGAATCGCTTGTGCTGAGTCCTAGTGCCCCGATGAGTGAATACCGCTTTAAGTACTCGATAGCCGAACCACGGGCCTGTATTTTGTTCTTTGAGCCTGAATCGTCCGGGCTTGCTGTCATCGTTGTTCTTTCGGTGTGTCCATCGACGTGAGTAATCAAGCAAGTGACTTTGATTTCTTCTTTCGTATCCTGAATTTCCCAACGGTAGGACAGCCCACAGTCTTTGCAGGTGTCTTTGATTTGCCGGGTTATGTCGGAAAGTGGAGCGTAGTTATACTTAACTTCTTTGAATGACACAGCCTTGCTTTTTCTGAGGTCGGGGACTTCTGACTGAAAGCGGGTCATAGCTTCAAAGAATGACTTTCTCGCTTTGTCTGCCTCCCATGACTTTTGCAGGTCCATCAGACGGGATAACTTGTCAATGTCCAAATCTTTGTCAACGGCCAGCGCTAATAGTTGCGTGGGGTTGAGTTGTTCTGTTTTTACTAGTTCGGTTTCCATATTTTAAAAAGGTGGCCTGTATTGTCGTTTTTGCATCACGGTTAAGTTTGCATACAGGCTCACCATTTTTTTAGTTTATCGTTACTCAGTTTCTACGTATTCATATTTACCATCTATTAGCTGATAGTTTTCCCTACGGTCTGGGCGAAGTTCGAAAGCTAATTCGTAAGCCTCTTTGCTTCCACCATCTGGCTTATTCATTTCAAGTAATCCGTTATGATACAAAGCAGATCCGCAGTTGTACCCTGTGTCCTCATCTGCCCATAAGTGTGATTAGGCATGATGTTTTAGGTTGATTAATTTTCTTACTACACTTACTAAAGCTTAGACTAGCTACTGCCAGAAGGAGGTAAAAGATTAGCAGGTACAATGCTTCTTTATGCTTAACGAAGTTCATTTGCCGTA
>DASXWI010000485.1:0-1575 GCA_036503755.1 Saprospiraceae bacterium
TAAATAGAATGCTTTTATGCACATATTCGAACCGATATGATCAAAGTGGCCATTTTTGAAGATAATCAAAGCCTCCGCCTCGGGCTATATCACCTTGTCAATGGCACAGAAGGTTATACTTGTGTTGGAGCTTTCCAGGATTGCTCTCACCTGATGGAAAATATACGTGATACTAATCCCGATGTAGTGTTGATGGATATCGGGATGCCGGGTATTTCCGGTATTGAAGCTGTAAAACTCTTGCGAGGAACATACCCTGACCTTAAAATCCTGATGCAGACTATCTTTGAGGATACGGACAAAATATTTGAATCCATACTCGCCGGTGCATCTGGTTATATTCTGAAAAACACTTCACCATCGCGTATTCTGGACTATATCAAAGAAACCTATGAAGGTGGTGCACCGATGAGTCCTTCCGTTGCCGTCAAAGTATTGAAAATGGTTGGCCAGACACGAACAAAAGAAAACATCGATAAATTTAATCTCACGGAACGGGAGAAAGAAATCCTGTCGTGCCTGATCAAAGGATTTAGTTATAGAATGATTGCTGAATCTTGTTTTATCAGCGTCGATACTGTTCGCGGACACATCCGCAACATCTACGAAAAGTTGCATGTGCATTCCAAAGGAGAAGCGGTGGCAAAAGCGATCAAGGGAAATATAGTTTGAAAGGGCGGAAAAGAAGAATGATAATCAACAGTGCAACCAGGAAATCGACTGCAACAACAATTCAAATCAATTTTCCTCAAGACGTTTCTGGTTAAAAACAGCATAAGTATGCTATAAGCCCAGCATGAGCTCATCCTTATTTTTGACTTGGCTGAATCAAGTCTGGATGAAATCAATTGCTGTCTTCTTATGCACATGCTTTTTCTCCATTTGGAGTGCGAATGGGAACCCCTCTATCAATGTAGGATTCTCTCCATTTGTAACTCCTGGTTGGTATCCACTTGGAAACGGACTTTCGAATACTGTTTCAACCTTTTTCTTTTCAGGAAATGATGTATATGTAGGTGGCAATTTTTTAGATGCTGGTGGAGATCCTGATGCGGACTACCTGGCTCGATGGGATGGATGCGAGTGGCATGCTGTTGCTCCTGGCTTGGATGGAGCCGTTCATTCCATTTTTGTTACCGGAAATGAGGTATATGCAGGTGGTATCTTCACACAGCCCTATCCTTACTTAGCGAAATGGGATGGGACGCAGTGGAGTCAACTGGGCACGGGACCTCAAAATCCTGTTTCAGCTATCGTTTATGATGAAGGCAATATTATTGCAGGAGGTGGTGTCCCTTTAAATTCCGGTTATGTCGCTCAGTGGAATGGAAACTCCTGGTTAAATCTTGGACCCACTTTAAATAGTTCGGTTTTTGATCTCGTTATCCACGATGGTGATCTATACATGGCTGGTGATTTTACAGATGCAGGAGGAAATGAAGATGCAGATGGAATCGCCAGATGGGATGGAAGTGCGTGGCAAAATATGGGCACGGGAATTCAGGTAGCTTCCTACACATTTGTCTATAACCTGGTGAGTGATGCAAGTGGCCTGTATGCCGGTGGACCCTTTGT
>DASXWI010000486.1:0-2177 GCA_036503755.1 Saprospiraceae bacterium
TCTTCTGGATTCCGAACGAAACCCTTACACAAGCGAACCTGATAGCTGATAGCTGAAAGCTGAAAGCTGATAGCTATCTTCGCACCCTTAATTCGAGGGAGCTATATATGAAACAGTCGATCAAGGAGATATTGAAAACCAAGCCTTTAGGGCAGGAAGTGACCGTTTGTGGATGGGTACGTACGTTCCGAAATAACCAGTTTGCAGCTGTTAGTGACGGGTCTTGTATGCAGACCATGCAGGTCGTTGTCGATCATGAAGCCACCGATCCGGTATTGCTAAAGCGTATCACAACCGGTAGCGCGATTATCGCCATAGGTGTCTTAATTCCTTCCCAGGGTAAGGGTCAAGATGTTGAATTGAAAACTACTCATATCGAAGTAGCAGGAGATGCAGATCCGGAAAAGTATCCATTACAACCTAAGAAGCATAGTCTGGAATTTTTACGTGAGATCGCTCACCTGAGGATCAGGACGAATACATTTGGCGCAGTCATGCGGGTACGTCATGCATTGGCATATGCGATCCATCATTTTTTTAACGAACGTGGGTTCTTTTATTTTCATAGTCCAGTCATCACGGGATCGGATGCTGAGGGAGCAGGTGAGATGTTCCGGGTTACAACATTACCACTTGAAAAAATTCCATTCACACCGGAAGGAAAAGTAGATCTGAAAAAAGATTTCTTTCAGAAAGAAACTAACCTTACTGTTTCTGGTCAACTAGAAGCAGAATTAGCAGCACTTGCACTTAGCAGAGTTTATACGTTCGGACCAACGTTCCGTGCGGAGAACAGCAATACAACAAGGCACCTTGCTGAATTTTGGATGATTGAACCTGAAGTGGCTTTCTTTGATCTGCAGGATGATATGGATCTGGCGGAGGAGATGTTGCAATATGTGATTGCATATGCACTTGAGCATTGTGCAGATGATATACAATTTCTCAAAGAACGCCAGGAACAGGAAGAACAATCCAAACCTCAAGCTGAGCGAAGTCCAATGGATTTGATTTCAAAGCTCAAGTTTGTCGTGGACAATAAATTTGAACGACTGACTTACGGTGAGGCCATTGAGATCTTGAAAAATTCTACACCCAATAAAAAGGGAAAATTCCAATACCCGATCGAAGGGTGGGGGACAGATCTGCAGTCGGAGCATGAACGATATCTCGTTGAGAAACATTTTCAGAAGCCAGTCATCCTGACAAATTATCCAAAGGAGATTAAAGCATTTTACATGCGCGTAGATGAAGGAGAGAAGACAGTATCTGCCATGGATATCTTATTTCCAGCCATTGGCGAGATTGTCGGTGGATCGCAACGTGAAGAGCGGCTTGATGTGTTGACCCGCCGCATGGAAGAGATGCATGTTCCTCTCGAAGAAATGCAATGGTATCTTGATACACGTCGCTTCGGTACATGTAAGCATGCAGGTTTCGGACTCGGTTTCGAACGGCTTGTCTTATTCGTTACCGGGATGAGTAATATCCGTGATGTGATTCCTTTCCCGAGGACGCCAGGGAATGCTGAGTTTTAAAGGCAACTTATTTCCACTTCCAATTCAATTGCTCCTGGTAGGGTATACCTAACCGATCTGCTAGCCGATGTAATTCAGTACCAACATCTTTCGTGTCTGAAACATGGTTTTTTGGAATAAGGATAGATTGCCCGCTTTTAAGTTCTAATGAATAAAACGTACCAGTTTCGTAGGCTGCCTCCAATTCCACCATTGGAATAATGCTTTCATTTTCTCCATCTTTCATTTCGATGTTATGTTCATTGAAATTGAGCGTCGTTTTTTTATCTCCCCTTGTTTTAAATTGGTCTTCAACAAATACACCAATGTGTTTGACGTATTGTTTTCGTTCCATGGCGGCATAGAGAAAATAGAGCGGAAGGCATACCAGGAAAAAGACAGCCCCGGTCACAACGCCATTTCTTTCCCAGATAAAAATGCCTATCGCCATATAGATCAACAGCAGGAACAATTTACCCTGGCTTCTCCGCTTTGTGATTCTTTTGGATTTGGAAGTCGCAAAGAGTTGATGTGTCAATAAGTCATTTTGGACAAGTGTGAATTCAATTTTCATACGGTCGAAGGTAATGGCTATTGGGGATTCTTCTGCTGTTTTTCGATAATGTCCAGGATGGATACGCCATCAATCATCACATCCCT
>DASXWI010000487.1:0-6339 GCA_036503755.1 Saprospiraceae bacterium
TTGTATCTAACGGAATATTCCAAACGGAAAGCGGTACCCCCACCTGGCTATTGTAACTACCAGGGCTGCGATAAACTGACATGTCGCGGTACATCAACATATAGAGCCATTCCTTGACCCATGTTTTTCCATTGCTTCCGATGATAGCTACTACTTTTCCATCATACTGACTTCGATGATACGCAGCAAGTTTGTGAAACGCTTCAAGCACATTAGGGACGCGTATATAATTTCCTTCAGGTAATTGAGCGAGATCAATATTTTCCTGCACCAGGAAATTTCGTACACCATGATCCCATGCATCTTTGATATATCGATGACCATCTGCACGTGCACCTTGCAATGCAATGAAGATCGCATGCGGTTGCCATGCAGCTTTACGGCTGTCTATACAAACATGTCTTACAGGAGCATCCGGTTCAGGTAGAACGTGTGTTCCATCCGGGAAAATTGTGGCAATCTGGGCTATTGAGTACACAGGGGAAAGGTACTGAAATATCAGTCTCCTTTGGAACGCTTAAAGACCGGAACAGTAGAGCAAGGCTCGCCAAACATGAGGGACTTGACAATAGGTACAAGCCTGCTGGTAAGCGCTACATAAATCTCAGGACCGATTGAAACTTCGTCGCTACAACCTTTGATGATCACCCTTTGATCCTGATAAGGAGTGAGATCCAGGTGATCGATATAATTTAAAAGTTGCCGACTCATCCATTGCTCAGGAGTTCCGAAAAAAACTTCTTTGGTAATGGGTGAAGCCATGGTAGCCACAAGCATGTAAGCCCAACTTGGAATGATAGCATCTGCAGAACAAAAAAGACATAATACGTTATCCTTGTATTGGCCCCACTCATGAGATTTCATATTGTCCCTGAAATCTTGCTCCTTGAGAATCAAGCCCATAAAGAGATAGTCTTTCAGGTCAAACGATTCAGGCCTGGTGGAAGGAGCCCATTCCTCTGGTTTGAGGGTGATCAGGCCGCTGGAGGCCACTCTATTGACGAGGGCATCACTCATAAGGATGGATTATTCAGATTCGTCTGCGGGTAATATTTCGTGGGGCTCGTCATTGTGGTATGGTAACTCGAAGGTTACAACCTCTTCCAGGGCAGAAGGTTCACCGATTTCTTCTGCAGCTACCTGGAATTCCTTGAGCTGTGGCAGATCCTCGATCGATCTCAGGCCAAAATAGTCCATAAATTTCCCACTGGTCCTGTAAAGTAGTGGTTTTCCAGGCCCATTGGATCTGCCTGCGATCTCGATTAGTTCTTTTTCCAGCAATTTATCAATGGCATAGTCGGCATTGACGCCCCTGATTTGCTCTATTTCTGCACGTGATACAGGTTGACGGTATGCTATAATAGCCAGGGTTTCAAGGGCCACCTTAGATAAACGTCTCTTAATCAGCTGCTTGAGATACGCTCCAGCGATATGATGATATGCTCCTTTGGTCACAAACTGGAAACCTTCGGCAACTTCTACGATCTCAATCGCAAAATTGTCATCCTGGTATTTTTCCTGCAGGCGAAACAGGGCATCATCCACACTGGCCTCATCGACCGTAATCTGGAGTGCATTCTCAAGGTTGTACTTGATCTCCTCTCGCTTTACAGGCTGCTGGGCTACGAAAATGAGAGATTCTATATGGGTATCTAAACGTTCTACCATGGGGGCGGCAAAATTAGCGATTAAAACGAAATATCAGCCAGGTCGCAATGAGAATGACCCCAATGACTATTGCTCCAACTACAAGAGCCTGCCTGACCTCTTCCCTGAGGAGGCGCCGCCTGACCCTATTTCGCGGGGTATCCGTGATCTGGTCAACCTTAAAGCCATAGCTGAATTTCCCTTCCTTTTCTTCCACCTCTATATCGCAAAGCTCATCATTGATAAAAAAGGAATAATTGCGGGTGGTGGTGACGGAAAAATCTATGACCATAATACTGGCATTGCAATAGATCAGCAGATGACCGGTATTATCGCCATGGAACAAGCCGACTTTGTGGCGGGAGCCATCGTCAGCTATATATGTCCAGGTCATCTGGCTCATAGCAACATCAAAAAAGCAACATAGGGAAGGTACAAATTTTGCCTCATATCCAGACTAAAACGCAGGATCCTATCCCTTTAATATTACCGTTAAACAGTTAAACGAGAAGCAGAAACTGGCTTACAATAGCGGTCACAAAAAGGATAAAATGCAGTGATTCCGCGACAGCCGGATGCTTAATCTGCCGGATCAGGATCGCCATAAAAAGCGAAAACGGGATAGCCAGGACCATAAGGTATTGTACAGTCAGTACAGGTATAAAAAATGCCATCGGTGCACAGAAGAAAATAAGTAAATACATTGTGTCGATCTTCTTCTGGGCATGAATGTTTTTTCGGGCGATGATCTGTGAATAACCCAAAAGATTGATCAACATCAACAAGGCTATCACAGCAATCGTGACGATATCCGCCATATTGTACAGTTTCCCGAATTCCGGTAATCCGACATCAAAAAGGTTTTTCAATCCATCAAAATGTGGTTCTTTGGTCATAATCATCCTCACCATCCATCCGATAAAAAACGGGCTAAGGTAGCCTGTCAAAAATTGAAAGATGTCCTTGACCTTAAGGGTTTTGAGCATGCTCATGGCAACCAGGCCAAACAATAGCAAAGTGAAGTACGGAGAATAAAGCAAGGCGGAAACGGCTAACCATAGGCCGGCCATAAAACGGGTTTCTTCCTGGTGATCCTTTTTCAGGACTTCAAACAAATATCCCAATGCAATCAAAAGTGTCATATTGGCCAGAAGCAAAGAGGAAATGCTGATAAAGGAAGGATGTAAAGCGGTAAGCAGGATGTAACACAGGCCCGGGAAAAGATTGATTTCCCCAATCATACTTTGCCTGATAAACAGCCTGTTGATCATGGCCGCCTGGATAAAGACCAGGAAGGTTGAAAAAATAAATTCCCCCGCACCCCAGTTATGGGTCATTTGGATAAACTCACCCCCCCATTTTCCGGCGATCTCTCCATCCAGCCTTGACTCGGGAAAGAGGATGACCACACTTCTGATGACCAAAGCGTAAGGCAATAATAGCAGACTATTAAAAAGGTGATTCTTTTTGAAGAATTCGAGCACGGCCTCCGGATTGGTTGAAGAAGGCAAAAATAGACTTTTCTGCTTCAAGAGGCTTATCACATGGCTGGAAGAAATTGCCCCCCAACTTCTATCTTTGGCCGCATGTCAGTAATCGGAGGATGGATCAATGATCAAGTCAGGAGCACCAGGTTTCTGATTGCCGGTCTGATTGCCTTTTTGTTTCTCTGCCTCGCCGGTTACCTGGCTACCGATGAATGGATTCTACTAATCATCCCAACTGGCCTGGTAGCATTCGCATGGGGTATCTGGAATTTCAGGATGCTATACCTGGCCATTTGGTTTACCATTCCTTTTGCAGTTGAAGTCGATTTGCCAGGTGGTCTTGCCACTGATTTTCCGGCAGAGCCCCTCATGTGGCTTACATGCTTTATGCTGCCTGTATTTCTTTATTTGCGGCACAAGGAACTTGACTTCAGTTTTGTATATCACCCGGTATTTTTCCTTCTGGTCCTTCATTTCTTCTGGATCATTTTCACAACTGCTATTTCTGATGAGCCGCTCATCTCGGTTAAATACACGCTCGCAAAATCGTGGTATCTCGTTTGTTTTGTTGTGATCCCGTTATTGCTTTTCAAGGTTATGAAGGATTTCAAAACCTGGGGGCTTGTGGTTATTATCCCATTAATCCTGTCGGTCATCATTATTCTATTCAGGCATAGTCAATATGGATTTACTTTTTCAACCATCAACAATGCTGTGATTCCGATCTATCGCAACCATGTTGACTATGCTTGTTGCCTTGGCATATTGCTCGCCATCGTTTGGTTTATGCGCCAATGGTTTGAAAGCAAATGGGTGCGCTTATTCTTTATGGTATCGCTAGGCATCATGCTTACCGGCATTTATTTTTCCTATACACGTGCAGCCTGGCTTTGTGTCCCACTTTCCATCGGAAGTTATTTCCTGATCAGGTTTCGACTGATGCGCATTGCTGTTCCAATAGCCCTGGCTGGAGGAATATTGTTGGTTGGATGGCTTGGTTATAACAACAATTACATAAGCTATTCACCCGACTACGAAAAGACGATCACCCATAAAAACTTTGATGATTTGGTTTCCGCAACATACAACATGGAAGATATTTCTACAGTAGAAAGATTTTATCGTTGGGTGGCCGGATATTATATGGTAAAAGAAAAACCCTGGGCTGGATTTGGTCCTGCGAGTTTTTATAGTGTATACCATAGCTATGTAGACAGGCATTTCACAACGTATGTCAGTGATAATCCTGAACATTCTGGTATGCATAATTATTACTTGATGGTTGCAGTAGAACAAGGGTTGATTGGTCTCGCTATTTTTCTTGCTTTGGTCATTGCTGTATTAGTTTATGGCGAACAAATCTATCATCGGATGGTAGCAGGTCCCAAAAAGCAATTGCTAATGGCCATGCTGATATCCTTTTGTTGCGGCTTGTTTGTCCTTACCCTCAATGACACTGTTGAGACGGATAAGTTGGGGACGTTTTTTCTGTTAAGTATTGCGGTTGTCATAATGTTTGGCAAAGAGCAGAGGGCCATGAAAAATGAAGAGTGAAGAGTGAAAAGTGAAGTGTGAAAAGTGAAATTTTTTGTGCGAGCTGGAAGCTACAATGAATCGGGAGGCGTCAATCGTTAGGCGTGAGAATTATATTTATTCAAAATCAATTTGAATAAAACAAAATCATGAATGCAAAGGTCGCAAGACCAATCAAATTGAATTGCCGCGGCTTTTAAGCCGGGGATATTTTTAGCGACGAGTGAATTTTAAACTATGAAAAAACAACTCCAGGACATCAAGGCACCCATTGCTACGGAGCTGGAGGCGTTTGAAAAACATTTCAGAGATTCAGTAAGGAGCCGGGTGGCGTTGCTGGACAAGATCATGCACTACATTGTGCATCGGAAGGGAAAACAGATGCGGCCGATCTTTGTCTTGCTATCTGCAAAGATGTGCGGAGACATCACCCCAAAATCTTATACTGCAGCATCCCTTGTCGAATTGCTTCACACAGCTACACTTGTCCATGATGATGTGGTAGATGATGCGCATCAACGCAGAGGAGTGTTTAGCATTAATGCGCTTTGGAAAAATAAAATAGCCGTGCTTGTAGGGGATTATCTCCTATCCAGGGGGTTGCTTGTCGCCCTTGATAATGGAGCATATGATCTCTTACAAATCATGTCACGTGCCGTACGGGATATGAGTGAAGGGGAATTGCTTCAAATCGAGAAGGCAAGACGTCTTGATATTTCAGAAGAAGTTTACTTCGATATCATTCGCAAAAAAACAGCATCCCTTATTGCAGCCTCATGTGCAGCAGGTGCGGCATCTGTCACAGAGGACAAACAAGTGATCGAAAAGTTTTTTCAGTTTGGGGAGACGATAGGCATTGCTTTTCAAATCAAAGATGATCTGTTTGACTACGGAGACGCTGATGTTGGTAAACCAAGAGCTATTGATATAGCGGAAAAGAAAATGACCTTGCCGCTGATCTACACTCTTCAGCAAGTGACTTCCTCTCGAAGAAAAGAATTGATTCGGACTGTAGAAAAATTTAACAAGGATAAAGCGAAGGTAACCGACCTTATCAAACAAGTACATCAAAGTGGCGGCATCCGGTATGCGGAGAAAGTGATGGAAGAACATGTACAAAAAGCCATTGCGCTGATCGAAGCGCTCCCCTCTTCCACTTCACGTGATTCCATGATCGCGTTGGTCAATTACGTAATTGATAGATCAAATTGAGTGAAGAGTGAATAGTGAAGAGTGAAAAATTATTCTATCATTTCATTATTCACTGCTCACTACTCACCGTTCACCACTCACTTTTTTCATCTCTCAACTGACGACTCACGACTGACGATTCACTTTTCACTGCTCACTGCTCACTGCTCACTTAAACATCAATTCTTCGAATGGATGCACCAATAGCATTTAGCCTTCCATCGATGTCCTGATAGCCGCGATCGATCTGGTGGATATTGTGGATGAGTGATTTCCCTTGTGCAGATAATGCGGCAATAAGCAAAGCTACCCCTGCACGGATGTCAGGTGAACTCATTTCAATTCCTCTCAACGCGTATTTTCTTTCAAGCCCAATGACTGTTGCGCGGTGAGGATCGCAGAGAATGATCTGTGCTCCCATATCAATCAGTTTGTCCACAAAGAAGAGGCGGCTTTCAAACATCTTCTGATGTATAAGCAC
>DASXWI010000488.1:0-3680 GCA_036503755.1 Saprospiraceae bacterium
TTGATGATACGCCACTGATTTATTTTTCTACTCCATTCGGTCTTGTCATACTTGACATGGTGACCAAACAATTCAAGTCAACTGTATTTACCAATAGTCCTGTAAAGGCGTTCACTAAGTTCCAGGGTATTCATTACATGGCCGTTGAAAATGGAATGTATGCCTATGATCCGCAATCGGGAAATATTATAGAGGACTTCAGCAACTGGCAAAAACAAGTTGTTCCAGGCTTGCCTTCAGCATATACTAGCCAGGCAGTTTCCGTTTTTAAAAATGTCTTGTATGCTGGTATCGATGGTGATCTTTACCAATTAGACCAGGGAGATTTTATACCTATATATCCAAAGGAAGGATTTACGCTTGACTTCATTTCTAATGAAGGACAGAATCTGATGGTGGGCTTTGCTTGTGATAATGAATGTATTGGTAAGGTACTTTATTTCAGGGATTCAGTCTTCTGGCATGAGAGCGGTATATATTGTACTGCAAGACCATCCTATGCGATCGAAGATGAGAAAGGAAGGATTTGGTATGCAGACAGATTTCCTGAATTCAGAGTCGCTCAGAATCATTTTACGCCTTGTGATATTCTTAAATACAATACACCCTATTCAGGGAGCGTAAGCGAAATGGTGGTGGAAGATGGTCTCTTGCATGTCGCGACAGGAGGTGTATCTGAAAGTTATGGCTATCAACCCAACACAGATGGTTTCTTCACTTTTGACCGTGTGGTCTGGAAAACCTATAATCAGTTTAATACTCCGGCTATTGCGGCATCAGGACTTCAAAATTTTTTCCGCATCCTCCCGCATCCTGAAGACGATAGAATTTATGTTGGCTCTTATTGGGGTGGGTTGCTTGAAAAAAATGGAGATACCTATACGATTTATGATACTTCAAACAGTTCTATTCAAGGTGCAGTAGGTGATGGTGCGAGGGAAAGAATCACAGGTCTTGCCTTTGATGACGATAACAACCTCTGGGTGACCAATTATTTGGCTGAAGAACCATTAAGTGTTTTTAAATCGGACAGTACTTGGAGATCATTCGCTTTGCCATGTACCAATATCACTAACCTCTCACAAATCGTAATTGATGAGCGCGGGTACAAATGGATCCAGCTCTATAGCAAGTCTGCAAGTATTGTGGTCTATGATGACAATGGCACTATAGATGATATCTCGGATGATCGTTGTGTTCAATTAAGTTCTTCCAATACGGAGATACCTTCTAATAGTGTCAATTGCCTTGCTGTTGATAAGGAAGGGGATATCTGGGTAGGTACTGCAGAAGGTCCTGTGGTATTTGATGGAGGGGGAGATATCTTCAATGGTCACCGAGGTAGCAGAATCAAGGTGGAACAGGATGGCGTGCTCAATTATCTCTTTGGTGAAGAGACGATTTATTCGATCGCAGTAGATGGAGCCAACCGGAAATGGTTTGGTACCGGCAGTGGAGTCTTTGTGCAATCCCCAGCAGGTAATGAAGAGGTAGCGTCTTACACAACGGCCAACAGTCCTTTATTAGACAACCGGATCATTGATATTGCTATTGATGGCAACAATGGGATCGTTTATATAGCTACAGATGGAGGGATCATGAGTGTAAGAACAGATGCTATTGATGGGGGAAGGATACATGATAGTGATGCTTATGCCTTCCCAAACCCTGTAAGGCCAGGATATGATGGTCCAATTGCCATACGTGGTCTTGTTGAGGATGCCGTGGTGAAAATCACTGATGTTACAGGACAAGTCTTGTTTGAGACCAGGTCATTGGGAGGACAAGCAATATGGGATGGCAAGGATCTCAACGGTCAGCAGGCTGAGACGGGTGTTTACCTTGTATTTTCTACCGGTCCAAGTGATGGTATTAATAAGCCAGATGCGCTGGTGACGAAAATCTTAGTAGTTAAGTAAGGCTAAGGCACACAGTGTTTAAAGATGGTGGCCTTCGGGCCAGCTGTTTATACCGAATAGGTGGTAAACGCTAAACAGTGGCGCGTTGAGGCGCCACGCTAAACACTGTGTCCACTAGCAAAGCCTATGTGGCCGAATTAACCATTTCCACAGTTAACCATTTAACCTCCTAAACTTCTAAGCCCTAACCTTTGAAAAACTATGAGTTTTTCGCGAAAAACCTATATTTGCAATCCTTATTGACCCATGGTGTAATGGTAACACTCCGGTTTTTGGTACCGTCATTCAAGGTTCGAGTCCTTGTGGGTCAACTAAGTTTTGATTGAAAGTATTGATTTCTAAGGGATAACAGATTTAGAAAAGAAATCAATTCAAAAATATTGCATACCCCCTTGATTTATTGGATTTTAGGGCATATATTGTCACTACAAATCGCGTAACCCCCACCGGAAAAGAGGCAAGGTTTTTGTGGTATGTAAACCTCTCCCCGGCACCCCCAGAGTGAATTAATGAACCGTTCATACTTTTTAGAGTCCCCGGTAAAAGGACGAATTGAGGCTTTTTGAAAGATTCTTCACACAGGATTTTTCGACTGTTTACTCAACCAAACTGACCAGTAACTAAATATCCGGCCCGGTTTGGTAAAAAGGCGACCACGGTATAGTTGAAAGTGCTATTTTTGAATACGTTATAGAGGGACCACCCTTATTTAAACTAAGATTAACAGCGGATGACTATGAAAAGATTACTTCTCTCTGCCTTGCTTGCGGCTCCCGCATTTTGCATTGGTCAGACTCTCCTGTACAATGATGGCGCAATGATTAAGGTACAGGCCGGCGCTACCCTCTATGTTGAAGGAGGGATCCATAATACCGCAACCGGGACCATCGATAATGATGGTACCATTGAGGTAAAAGGCAACTTTCTCAACCAGGGCACCTGGGAAGCCTCACAGCCCAATACATTAAAGTTCAGTGGCAACGTAAACTCTGATGTGACTCCGGGGACAGCACAGTTCCAGACAGTTCAAATTCAAAAGGACGCTGGATTCAATGTGAACCTGCTCGGAAATATGACGGTCAATACCGATCTTAATTTTACAGCTGCAGGCGCTACCAAAGTAAACCTGGGTGCGTTTGACCTTAATATGGGTCCTTCAGCTCCGGTGACCGGTCATGATGCTGATGAATATGTCATGACGAGCGGTGTTGGAAAGATGAAGAAAACGTACAACGCAAACGGAAGTTTCCTTTTTCCTGTTGGCTTTGATGCTACAACCTACAATCCAGCCACAATCAATAAAACAGCGGGTCCAAATGAGACCTTTAGCGTAAGATGTCTTGCCGCTCCAACAGATGGTAATGGTCTTACAGGCACAGCTCTTACAACAGATGTTGTAAATGCTGTTTGGGATGTCCAGGAAGGTACAGGAGGTGGTAATACTTTTGATGTAACCCTTGGATGGGCTGAGACCGATGAATTAACCGGTTTTGTAGATGCCTCAAATGCAGTAGCAAGAAATGATGGAACCAATGGATGGGATGGTTTATTTACTGACCTTGGGCCAGAAGTCGGAAATACAAGAACAAAAACCGGATTTACTGGTGGTGGTGCATTTGCAGTAGGTGATAGGCCACTGGGCAATGCCCTTATGGTGACTGCAAAGGTCTTCCTTCAAGGGTCATATATGGTTGCTAATGGACTGATGATAGATTCGTTAAGAACTAAGGGTCTCATTCCTTTGATAGAGCCTTATTCTGC
>DASXWI010000489.1:0-7801 GCA_036503755.1 Saprospiraceae bacterium
CTGAGATCAAATGTAGGACCACTTGGTCTTGAAGTGAACGCCTCCCCAGGACTTGAAGGAATTGAAGGTACTACGGGTGTAGACATTGCCGGGCAAATTATTAAATACGTCGAAACAAATGCTCGACCCGTCCCTGTATAGTGACATCAGGAAGATACAACTCGGCAGCAACGACATCATTCCAGGTGCTGTCTCCAGGGTTAATTACAATGTTGGAAATCTACCTTCCGGAACCCGCGTAGCGATACATATGGAAATTTTCAGGAGCATCAATCCGGGTCCACATGTAATGGTCATCGGTGGTGTACATGGAGATGAAATCAACGGTGTGGAAATTGTCCGCAGAATGCTGGAGAAAAATCTATTTCATAATCTTTCTGCAGGTACTGTGATTGCAGTTCCATTGCTCAATGTGTATGGCTTTATTAATTTCAGCCGCGATGTACCTGATGGAAAGGATGTCAACAGGAGTTTCCCTGGGACATTAGCAGGTAGCCTGGCTTCAAGAGTAGCAAGAATTATTTCTAAGAATGTGTTACCTCAAGTGGATGTCATTATAGATTGCCATTCCGGAAGTAACAACCGTTTTAATTTTCCACAAGTGAGAATTTCAAAAGGAGATGATATCAGCTTAGCACTTGCAAAAGCGTTTAATCCTCCTTTCATTTTACATAAGGGGATGTTGAGAGGTTCCTTAAGGAAAACGGCAAGACTCGCCAATAAACCATGCCTCATATATGAAGGAGGCGAAGCTTTGCGCCTGGATGGTTTTTCAATATCCAGGGGAATCACTGGAATTGAAAGGACATTGAATCAGCTAGGGATGCTCAATACTCCTCTTGCCAACCTCACTCCACCTATTGAAATAGACCGTACCAGTTGGATCCGTGCCTCCAGGGCAGGATTGTTCCTTTGGTCAAAAAGCTCTGGCCTTGCGGTCAGGAAAGGTGAACCTCTCGGCACAATTGGGGATCCTTATGGCACTAACAAGATAACTGTGACAGCCTCACGGGATGGCTACCTGCTCGGCCATACAAATGCTCCACTGGTCAACCAGGGGGACGCCCTTTTCCATCTGGGATATTGACGAACGAAAAGGACATTTTCCACCCTGTACACTTATTCATTAATCCGCCGCTTACTGATCCATCTTGTATATTTGTGACCTTCATATGAAAAATCAATCTTCAATCCTGCTATTCTGTTTAGTCGTGATGATAGCAGGATTGGCCTGCAAAAGAATGTCCTCATCATCAGAAGGTACGCAATTGCCTTCGACCGAACCGAATCCAGAAGATACCGCAGGGTTTAAAAATGAAGTCGTGCAGTATGAAAGTGCCGACAGGGTCATCTGGCAAAAGCCTGATCTGGTGATCAAACAATTGGGTGATGTTGAAGGGAAAGTTGTGGCGGACCTGGGTGCAGGTACAGGGTATTTTAGTCGTAGAATCGCGTATAAGGGTGCAAAAGTAATCGCCATTGATATTGATCCTAAAGCGATTCAATGGATGGAAGAACAGAAATCCAGGTTTCCTGCTGAATTACAAGACAGGTTAGTGATCAGGCTTGCAGAACCTAATGATCCGAAACTTAAAACGAATGAAGTCGATATAGTACTCCTCGTCAATACATATTCTTACATAAAGAATAGAGTAGCCTATTTTACAAAACTTAAAGAAGCCATCCAACCAGGAGGACATATCGTCATCATTGATTTTAAAAAGAAGGAAACACCATTTGGTCCATCCCTCGATGAGCGTGTTGATGTCAAAACGGTTGAAGAGGAATTAGCTACAGCAGGTTATACCATTCTGGCCAAAGATGAAACCTCACTGGACTACCAATATATCATAAAGGCTCAGAAAATTTAACCTGTAGGTATCTACCGCACAATGAGTTCATCTCTTCCGGGACCAGTAGAGATGTATGTAATTGGTA
Organism: Saprospiraceae bacterium; assembly: GCA_036503755.1. Classification (GTDB taxonomy): domain Bacteria; phylum Bacteroidota; class Bacteroidia; order Chitinophagales; family Saprospiraceae; genus Opimibacter. Next base: position 1,939 of record DASXWI010000489.1, read on the forward strand.
ACGAGAGTTTTTTCTCGAGGTATGAGATGTACTTTTTAACCGCATCAGGCAGCGCATCATAAGAATCAGCATTTATGCTCTTCATCCAACCTTGATGCTTAGAGAGGACCACCTCCTTTACACCTTCAGTAATATCGTATGGTAGTTGTTCAGTAGTCTCACTTCCAACCTTATATTTTTCTGCAACAGAGATCGTTTCAAAAGCATTCAACACATCCATTTTGGTGATGGCTATATGTGTTGTCCCGGTGATCATTGTGGCATATTTCAATTGAGGGATATCCAGCCAACCACATCTTCTTGGCCGACCTGTTGTGCTACCAAATTCTTTCCCGGCTTCCCTGATTTTTTGGCCTTCTTCGTCATGTAATTCTGAAGGGAATGGACCGGAACCGACGCGTGTACAATAAGCCTTTGTTACGCCGATCACATGTCGTACTGATGTTGGCGGGACACCTAATCCACTGCAGACACCTGACGAAATGGTATTGGATGAAGTGACAAAAGGATATGTTCCAAAATCTATATCAAGCATCATACCCTGGGCACCTTCAGCAAGAATATGATCTCCGGCGTTCAATCGCTCGTTTACGTAATATTCTGCATCAATAAGATTTAGTTTGCGAATTTGATCAATGGCTTCAAACCAAATTTTTTCTTCAGGTTTCAGGTCATAGGTTGTTTCAGGATAAAGCTTTAGCAGCCTTAGATGTTTATCAGTAAGTGACTTGTATTTGTTTTCAAAATCCGCGCTGAGAATATCTCCAATACGTAAGCCGTTCCTGCCAGTCTTATCCATATAACATGGACCTATGCCTCGAAGGGTAGAGCCGATTTTTTCAGCACCTTTAGACGTTTCAGATGCAATGTCCAGCAACTTATGGGTGGGAAGGATCAGATGAGCTTTTTTAGCTACTCTTAATCTGCTCCTGACTTCGTGACCACCTGCTTCAAGGTCAGTAATCTCTTTCATCAAAGTGACAGGATCAATCACAACCCCATTACCTATGACATTGACAAGGTGATCATGGAAGATCCCGGAAGGGATAGTATGAAGTACTATTTTTTTACCATTGATATAGAGGGTATGACCGGCATTGGGTCCGCCCTGGAACCTTCCTACTATTTGGTATTGGTTTGCCAGGTAATCCACAATTTTACCCTTGCCTTCGTCTCCCCATTGGAGTCCCAACAAAACGTCTACAGCCATTGGTAGTATTAGAATAAAATAAAGGGCGCACGGCCCTAAGGGGTCAAAGATAATGAACAACCTGAAGGTTATCCATCATTCCTTATTCTCCTTTCGTGGGCAGCCCCCAATACAACGTCCATACAGGTTAAGATCGTGGTAGAGGACGTTGAAATTCAGCAATTCCCCCATGGTGGACTTGATTTGCTGGATCCGGGGATCACAGAATTCAATCACCTTTCCACAATCCACACAGATCAGGTGGTCGTGTTGCTTGAAACCATGGGATTTCTCGTATTGAGTTAGATTTTTCCCAAACTGGTGTTTGGTGATAAGATCGCAACTCACCAGGAGCTCAAGGGTATTATACACCGTTGCTCTGCTCACCCTGTAATTGGAGTTTTTCATGTGGATATATAACGCCTCTGCATCAAAATGATCAGTACGGCTATAGATCTCCTCCAGGATCGCATAACGTTCCGGTGTTTTACGGAGGTTGTGCTCTTCAAGATGTCTCGAGAAGATTTCTTTGACCTCTATAAATGAACTGGCTACTTTTTGCATGGGAGCAGGTGATGTACTCATTAAATCAGTTTTCACGATATACGGATGAGATGCCTTGCAGGTTTTTTAAGGAACGGATGACCATGTTCAATTGGTTTTTATTACTAACCACTAAAGATACTTTTCCTTCAAAATATCCTTCTTTGCCTTCAATGCTTAGCGATCGGATATTGATACCCAGCCCCGAACTGATTTTGTTCGTGACACGCTCAATAACACCAGGGCCACTATCTACTCCTGTTATTTTAAGGTTGACAACAGATTGTACATTACCGGTAGTTACCCATTCCGCTTTTTGTACACGGTATCCATAACTGGCCATTAAGTGAGTGGCGTTCGGACAATTGATCCGATGAATTTTTACACCTGCATTTGAAGTGACATACGCAAAAATATCATCGCCGATCACAGGATTACAACAAGTCGCTAATGCATATTTATATTGTTCCGCATCTTCACCACCAATACTTATCCGAGGTTGTGTTAGATCCTTGGTAAGAGCAGGAGCTGTGGTTGGTTCTACATCAGTTACACCCGTACGGATCGGTTGTTTTGTAGGAAAAATGATTTTTCCCCCTTCGACAGGAAGTTCTTTTATGTGCGCGATATCGAAATGTTCAATCGCGATGTCATAATATAAATCAAGTCTTGAATTATAGCCAAAATGCCTGGCTAACAAATCTATATTTTCTTCGAGGTCAGCTTTCATGCCCTTGAGCTTACGCTCAAGTTTTTCCATGCCGTCCTCTGCTTGTTTCTTTTTGGAATCTTTTAATGCCGTGCGGATTTTCGCCCTGGCCTTTCCGGTAACGGTCATTCGCAACCATTCTTCGTTCGGTTTCTGGTTGCGGTTGGTGATGATTTCTACCTGGTCCCCATTCTGGAGTTTATACCCCATTGGGACCAGTTTATTGTTGATCTTGATCGCACTGGTATGATATCCTATGTCTGTGTGGATGGCAAAAGCAAAATCAAGGGCTGTAGCTCCTTTTGGCATGACCTTAAGATCGCCTTTAGGCGTAAATACATACAACTCCTCAGCATAAAGATTTGTCCTGAAGTCGCTCAGGAACTCCAATGCATCCTTATGCGAATCATCAAGCATGTCCCTGATGTTGTCAAGCCAGTTTTCGTAGATGTATTGTTGGGTATTGACGTTTTTATATTTCCAGTGAGCAGCAAATCCACGCTCTGCAATCTCATCCATTCTTTCTGTACGAATCTGTATCTCTACAAAACGTCCTTTAGGACCAATCACTGTAGTATGTAAAGATTCATACCCATTAGACTTGGGTGTTGTGATCCAGTCTTTTAACCGCTCAGGAATAGGTTGATGCGTTTCAGTCAGAATAGAGTAAACCAACCAACAAGAAGATTTTTCTTTTTCCGGAGGAACATTTAGAATAATCCTGATGGCGAAGAGATCATAAATTTCTTCAAAAGGAACCTGTTTCTTTTTAAGCTTATTATGAATCGAAGCAATTGATTTTGGACGGCCGACGATGCGGTATTCAAAACCAAGTTCATCCAGTTTTTCTTTTAGTGGCCTGATGAACTCACGGATATAACGTTTACGTTGTAGATCACCTTCCGTAAGCTTCTGCTCAATTTCTTCGTATGTCTCTGGTTCCTGGATGCGAAGGATGATATCCTGCAATTCAGATTTGATATTGTATAAACCTAGACGGTGGGCGAGGGGAGCGTAAATGTAATCGGTCTCTGCTGCAATGCTCAGTTGTTTGTGCTTTGGCATCGGAGCAATCGTCCGCATGTTATGCAACCTGTCCGCAATTTTAATCAGCACTACGCGAACGTCTTCAACCAGGGTGGAGAGTACTTTTTTGAAATTCTCTGCCTGCTCTGAAGGGACATTGTAAAGACCGTCAAGTTTGGTCAGACCATCTACAATGTGACCGATCTTATCACCAAATTCACGACGGATATCTTCCATCGTCACCTCCGTATCCTCAACCACATCATGAAGCAAAGCGCAGACCGCGGCAGTCGGGCCTAAACCGATTTCTGTGACACAAATCCGGGCAACTTCAATAGGATGGAAAAAATAGGGTTCTCCGCTTTTGCGCCTTTGTTTAGCATGCGCTTCCAGCCCTAATTCGAACGCTTTCCGGAGGTTTTTTTTGTCCGTATCGTCCATTGGGGCGGGCAATGCCTTCATCAGTCTGCGAAACTCACGTTGCAGCGCCAATTGTTCATTTTCCGTAAGGCCAGAGGCTATATGCGGCATAAGTTCACAAGGTAGTAACAAAAGTATGCCAAGTTAGTTAATGGATCGTCAAGCTCTTTGCTGCTAAAGGATCCTGTAGATCATGCCATTTTCTTATTCAATTATTCCCTACATTTGCAGCCATTTTGAATTGGGCGGGTGTGGCGAAATTGGTAGACGCGCTAGACTTAGGATCTAGTGCCGAGAGGCTTGGGGGTTCGAGTCCCTCCACCCGCACCCTTTTCAAAATTATGTTCCCCATTGACACTCCGGAAACCGGAAAGTGCGGGTTGCCTTGATTTTCAAGCAGATAACCAAAAAACGAAGGCCTACTTAATACCTACTTCACCAACTTACACTCAATTCATTTAACAGGAATAGCAGGATGAAAATTGATCTTAACCGCCTGGATGATCTTAACGCCAGGATGACCATTGTGATTGAACATGCCGATTATGGGCCAAAACTGGACGAAAACATCAAAAAGTACAGCAAAAAGCTGGCTATCAAGGGTTTTAGGTCAGGTAAAACGCCAAAAAGCGTATTGACCAAAATGTATGGTAAAGGAATGCTGGAAGAAACGGTCAATGGTTTACTCAATGAAAAGCTTTTCGGATATCTTGATGACCAAAAGATTGGGTTTTTTGGTTCTCCGATTATGGCGGAAGGTGCCGAACCAATTGATTTTAATGCAAAAACGCAGGGGGACTACACTTTCGTCTTTGACCTAGGTTTAAAGCCGGTTTTTGACCTGCAATACAAACTCGAGGATACTATTGATGTTGTATTACCGACCGTAGACCAAGCCGGGATTGATGAAGACATTATCAGGTATCGCCGGGTCTTTGGAGATGAAGTCCCAGTAAGCAATGGCCAGGTAGAAGAAAATGACCGTGTTAAAGTAAGCCTGCAAAGAATAAAAGAAGACGGCTCTCTAGATGAGCATACAGAAGAAACCGTCATAGACCTGGAACGAGTTCAAGGTGAAGCCGGTACCCTTTTGAAAAATCTCAAGGAAGGAGCAACCCTCGATGCAGACCTTGAAAAATTCCTCGGTGTTGAAAGAACTGTTGTGATCAAAAATACACTTCACCTCGAAGAAGATCCGGCTCCTGATCAACCACTACAATATCGTGTAACCATCCTTTCGATCAATCGCCCGCAACAAACTGTATTAACTGGCGACCAGCTTACCAAGTTTACGGGCAAGCAAATGGAGGATGAAACGGAATTCCGTCAGTTTCTTGAGAAAAGAGAGAAGGACAACCTGGATGCGCAATCGACAGACATGAAAAAGCTGGCGGTCAGAAAGACTTTGCTCACCGCAAATCCTTTTGAGATTCCTGAATCATTCTTGCTGAAATGGGTGAATCAACAACGTGATCAGAAAATTGCTGAGGGCACAAGAGAGGCAACCCATCTTTTCAGGGATGCAAAATGGTCTTTACTACTGAGCAAGATTTCGACGGCAGAAGGCCTTGAAGTCACCGAAAAGGATGTTCAGCGCCAGGTGACAAACTGGATCGTCCAGAATGTGAACTATATGCAAACGGATATCAAAAAACTGATGGACCAGCTCTATGCCAATGAGTATTTCATGAGTTCTATGAAAGAAAATGCACTTGAAGATGTTGTTTTTGCGAACATGTTGCCTAAATACAGGTTTGAGGAAAAGGAAGTGCCGATGGCTGAATTTGAAAAGGTATTCCATGATCTGCACCATGAATTATTTGACCATGGAGACCATGATCATGACCAACATCACGAACATTCTCATGACCATCATGAACATTCGCATGGGTAATACCATTATTTTAGTACCCTAATTCATTTTAAATCTAAAACATGAGCAATACAAACGAATTTTATAAATACGCTACCAAGCA
>DASXWI010000490.1:0-4182 GCA_036503755.1 Saprospiraceae bacterium
GATCATCACCAAATGCGCGTATAAACCGGTCTTTATACGCTTGATCAGTCTGCAATTTGGCTACAGCATTTTCTAATGTCTCGTGCATTTCAAGCGGATCCTGAATTGGGCGTAATGCCTGATCCCGCAAACTGGGTGATCTTCCATCCCAAAACATTCCGTTAGCATGCCAGGCCATATTGAAAATGCCCATTGCCTGGCGTTTTCCCGGCAATTCATCGACACCTATGCTAAATTGCCTGATATCAGAAAACATGTCCTTTTGTTGATGACAGCTCGCACAAGCCTGTGTATTATCCCTTGACAACTTTTTTTCATAAAAAAGATGTCGGCCTAATTCAACTCCCGCAACGGTAGGTTGATTATCTGTAGGGATTACAGGAGGCGGGAATGATCCAAATGATAAATTATATGGGGTGGAATCAAAAGTCACTTCAGGACCTTCATCATTACATGCACTTTGTAAGACAATGAGTAAAGCCAAAGAAATGAAGCAGGTGAGTTTATGTAAGAAGGACATTTAATTTTTGAATTTTGGATTATTGATAAAATGATCATCCGTTAATGATTTCAGGAATGCTACCAGATCATTCTTTTCTTTTTGCGAAAGGTTAAGTGGCTTAACAAGTTTACTTTTATGTGGATGATCAGCACCTCCTGTATTATAATGCTCAATAACATCTGCAAGGGAAGACAACGCACCATCATGCATATAGGGTGCCGTTACTTCAATATTTCTTAGTGTAGGTACCTTAAACAAAGCTCTGTCAGATTCAACATTTGTCAATCTGAAGCGTCCCGGATCCGGGTATTCATCATAAAGTCCATTATTCTCGAAACTGTAATTCGTGAAATTGAAACCTGAATGACAAGAAGCACACGACAACCGTTCTGAGAAAAATAAAACCATTCCTTGTCGTTCCTCTACAGATAAAGCATCCGGATCCCCATTAATGAATTTGTCATACCGGCTGGCCCCACTTAATAACGACCTTTCAAAGCATGCAATCGCTCTCGTTATGACAAAAGGGTCAGGGCTTCGATCATAGGCTACCCTACTTTGTTGGACATATGAACTATCACTTAACATACGATCTGCAATCTGGAGAATATTGAAATCAAATTCAACATGCTCCTGGATAGGAACAAGTACCTGCATTTCAAGTGTTGGCACTCCGCCTTCACGAGTATAATAGGGGTGAAAAGCAACATTGGCAAGTGTAGGCGCATTCCGGGCTCCTACTCTTCCCTCAATGCCTAAACTTAATGCCCTGTCATCACTAAAGCCTAATTCAGGCGCATGACATGATGCACAAGAAACACTACCATCCCGTGACAGAATAGGATCAAAGAAAAGCCGTTTTCCAAGTTGCCATCGCTCGCTTGTGAACAGATTGTCTTCAGGAAATTCAGGAACAGGAAAGCCCTTTGGAATCTCCAATAATGGTTCTATATGATCAGGTTGCACCACATCGTCGCATGACAATACACCAAGCATTATCACGCAGATTAACACCCTTGTAGAAAATCGATTCAAAACCGAAGCCATTATTATCTCAGGCATTAGTGCTGAATAAATACCTTCCTCGCCACCACTACTTTGCCATCGCTGACAACATTGATTATGTATGCACCATTCGGAACATGCAGTTGAAATGTCATGTCATTTGCTATCGCAGGAATAGTTTGCCTGGATATGATCTTGCCAGTTAAGTCTGACACAACCAGTTCCGAGAGGTTGAACTTAGAAAGATCATAACTTAAACGAACCAATCCATTCGATGGATTAGGAGAAACAGCAAACTCTATTGAAGGATCCAGGTGAATTGTGCCTGTGGTACCTTCCGCCGTAAAGACATAGGCCTGCATATTTTCCATTTGTTTCTTTGCTTTACCACTTGTTGAGTGAGAAATCGTCCCATTCTGAACGTCAATACCTTCAAGCAGTTTCATATAATTAGCGGTAACAGGGATAACTAAATCGCCTTCAACCAACTCGCCAGAAGTATTTAAGGTGACCGTTTTGTAATTGATATCTCCAATGGTATGAATTTGAAAACTATTGTTCACCGGTTCGGAGGTAGGGCCTGCAAATCCCTCAAATGCAATAAAGCGATATCCTGCTGTCCATCCCCAATGCATGGAAGGATCTTGAGGGGCTAATGGATGAGATGAAGGATAACTGGCTGGATCAAGATGATTATGGGCTGAATCCACCCCTAGTGAAAACTCAATGCCTTCAAGAATAGAAATATCAAAAGTACCCAACTCTAAAATTGAGTCACTCGTGGGAACGATTAGAAAGTATTGGTCAGTGACTGGTGTGACTACTCCCCCATCATGGATCAGTTTTACTTCAGAGATATAGTAAGCCAACCATGTTGCTTTAATGTAGTATCCGGCAGGAGTTTGTACGATCGTATTATATGTAAATGGTTGATCGCCCAATTTCTGGTGCATATGAATGGAAACATCCACCTGGCCTTTGGAGGTAATCACAAAGACGAAAAGAAGATAGATAGAAAGTAAAAAGCGCATAGCCTGTTGATTTAAGAGAATTAAATAAACGAAAACAACCACTGCATCACAATGCAGCAGCATAGAGATCAGCTATCTTCAGGCTAACACAAAAAAAGCTGATGGGCTATCAACAAGGCGCGACCACTTAGTTTGCCAGGTGGCCCATGAACATGAACAATAGCATCAGCAGAAGGTGGAGTGGGAAGAAAAAGTGATTCCTCCAGCGTCTGGAATGTAAACGAGACCCAATTGGTATGCGCAAATACCTTTATGGCCTGTTGGACAAATTGGACCGAAAGACTTGCATACTTAATGTGATCCTCACAACACGGGCTTTTAGCGATCGTATCACACGATTTAGCCTCACTTGAAACTTTGTGATGCTCCTGTAGGTTTTTCTTTTTCTTTCCACAGCATGCCTTTGGGGGTTTGGCTACAGATGTCCATGTCATACCCATCCCATGGCAGACATGGGTAAACAATGGCAGATTTACCTGTCCCAGAAGGAGAGAAAGCGCAAAATAGGTCAGAAGGCTACTCCGGATCATCAACTACGAAAGTAAAAATTTCCCAGGAAACATCAGAGACGGTCTCAAAAAAGGTTACTGTTAACCAAAAGCAAAGCACATCAGTACTAAGAATCAAATCTGTTCCAACCAACGTTATACCCTTCAAAGAACAAAAACTTATGAAACACCTGTTTTTCATCCTGATATCGCTTGCCATTTCAACAGCCGCAACCGCGCAGTCAAAGTCAACTGAGATCTTTAAAGTTTACGGTAATTGCGGTATGTGCAAAAAGACCATCGAATCTGCCGCCATAGGTACCAAAGGAGTGAAGTCTGCTAGCTGGGATATGGAAAAAGATATGATCACCGTAGTCTATGATCAGACTAAAACTAATGTCGACAAGATCAAATCAGCAATTGCAGAAAGCGGGTATGATACCGATACGCATCGTGCACCCGATAAAGCATATGAGAACTTGCATGGATGTTGCCAGTACGAACGGCCAAAACCTAACTAAGTACTCAGGTTGAATAGGAACAAAGGCGTTAACCGAAAAAAGCTAGTTGGGAAGGCAAATTGCCTTCCCTTTTTATTTAGTTTTGATGATTTCCAGTCATTTATACTCTGTCAGGGGATGAGATGGCTTAACTCAACTTATACGAACAATGTCTTCCAATATTCTCATTATAAAAAACATGGTGTGCCAACGTTGCGTGATATCTGTTCAAGATATTTTGACATCGCTGGCAATTCCCTTTCACGAAGTAACAGTCGGAGAAATTCATCCCTGCCATAAGATTGAGGCTCAGCAGCGGATTGTGCTGCAAGAGGTATCTTGACACAAAAATAGTCAGCAATGACTCCTTTTTTATTTTCTGTTCAAATCTCTCACTATCTTACTATCCTATTGTCTTACTGTCTTACTCTCTTACTCTCTCGCGCTTCATCCTTTCTGCTATTGCTTCCGCTGCAATAGCGCCGCCCGTCCATGCAGCTTGAAAATTAAACCCCCCAGTAAGCGCATCTATATTCAGGATCTCCCCTACCAGGAATAGTCCGGGGATAATTTTACTTTCGAAGCGACGTAAATCAACATCTCTCAAATCAATTCCTCCGGCAGTTACAAATTCATCTTTGAAAGTACTTTTCCCT
>DASXWI010000491.1:0-4047 GCA_036503755.1 Saprospiraceae bacterium
ATAAAATCTTTGCTAATCTGTCCTTATTGAAAGACTTGGAAGATAGATATCCGAACCAATTGGAGAAGTTCTTGCTAACATACCACGAACACGAGGTTAAGTGGAATGAGTCTCTTGAACAAATAAGACAATTCTTTGATAACGTTCGAGCCAATGTGAATGGACAAGTACTTCCCGCGCCCATAGCAAACTATTGCCAACAAATGGATAACATCGTTTTGAATTGGCAGAACAACCCACAAAGGCTCAACCCTCACATAGTCGTGGGACAACTTATTCAGCCCCTTATTCTGTTGAATCGAGCAAATGCACCGATACCATTGACATTACCGTACAATACAATATTATTGAACGCTGAGCATCACTTTGACAACATGAGTAAAACAATTTCTTTCTACAGAGAGGTGTTTCTGGGATATGGAAAGACTTACCATAAAGTCTCCAAGATTCTTACAATTTGTATTAAGCGGTGGACATAAAACGGCCACTAACAATGTGTATGTGCCATTGTGGGGGTTCAGAGTAATTCGTAGTTTGTGTTTCAAAATACGTTCGGTCACGTTGGACAGTGACGGAGCAGGTCGCCAAAATCATTCCCTACGGTCATTCATTTTGGCTCCTATCCCCACAACGTCACATACACGAACGTTGTGGGGCATTTATTCAAGACAATTCAGTGACTTTTAAAAGACAAATGCATTAGTCTTCAAAAACCGTTTATGACTAGGCCTTTAAGACTTACGTGGACAATTGTGCTCTTTATGACATTGTGTTGGACTTCAAGTTGCTCCAACAATACTCCCACGGAGCGAGAAAATTCGATTAAAAGAATTGTATTTGCGACTGGTGGTTGCTTCGGACCATGTCCTGTCCAAGTATTCGATATTGATACTTCTTTGTCGGTTAAATTTAAAGGAGTAGAAAATACTGACTTCAAGGGTTTCTATCGCGGAAATGTAACACAGGATTTTTGGGATTCCCTTAATATGAAATTTGAAAGTATTCATTACAAACAACTTGACAGTGCATACGATCGTACCGTGGATGATCTCACAACAGAATTGATGATTTACGACAAGAACAACAAGATAAAATATATTTATGCACAATCATCAGATCTACCGGACAGCGTTAAGAATGTATATGATTGGTTCCTTACAAGACTTGACATGATAAAACTGACCAAGACTCAGGACAGTTTGACCTTTCCGACTTATCTCGACAGACCTCCCATCCGAACGATAATTAAATTTCTTCCGCCAAAAGTAGATTCAGACAAATAAACGCCCCACAACAAAAGCTTCCATGAATAATCCTCTTCCTACTCGTTGAGACGAATTTAGCCTTCCTGCGTTTCAATACACATTTTCTTTTGTTTTTTCTTTCACTGGTATTTCACAAAAGCTTGAGCGGTTTGTCAAGGGTGGACACGTAGTGGCCTTGTGCGGTAAGGGGTGTCCATTTACCTTGCCCTTGACATGCCGGTCAAGGCTTTTGTATCTTTCATGAAAGAAAAACAAAACTGCCATGCTTCCATTAGTGATTCTGCCAGCTGGCGGATCACAGTATCCGATCAGGTAGTTTAATAACCCAGGCCACAAACTATAAGAAGAGGGCAGACCTCACATTGTGTTAAGTGGTCCTGGGTTTGTTGTTTTTAACTTGAGTGGCAGATAAGTCCCTTCTTTCATTTTGTAATCTTTATTTGGCTAATCCCTCCTCTGGGTCGGAAGTTATTTCCGTCCCCTCTGCCGGTATTGTGTAAGTTGTGAAACCTTTCAACCGGAACTTAGTTCCGGACGTAAACCTCGTGGAATGTCTTGTCCGGTTTACGCAGAGTCCCCCGGTAGCCCGGGGAGACTCTGCTATGACAGAAAGCATTCAAGAGTAAGTACGGGACACACGGCATACAACATTAGCTAAACGCAATTGCGGGGATCAGTGTAATTAAATAGATTTTAATACCCTAATTTAGATTTTGCGCTCTTGGCAGGAATGGAATTCAAATGAGAATACTAAAAGCTTTAACAAGACCTGTACTCACCGGACTTTTTATTTTATATGTCCATGGTGTAAATGGACAGGCAACCCATTCAAGCAACCCTGTACAGGATCAGCTTACCGGGATGTGGGGAATGTTCAAAGACAAACATCCCGATGGCTGGGGCTCATTTGATCCACCTTATATGTATGTTGAATTTAGGGACGACAGTACGTATAGCAGGATCTGGCTTCACAAGAAAGGAAACTCGATGGTATTTGGCAAGTATGAAGTTGCTGGCGACAGTTTACTTGTATTTCACGAAAGTGTCGTGACCAATGGAAAAGAGAAAGGCATAGTCAAGGCCAACACCGTTAAACTGTATCGTATTAAACGTGACGTGATGGAGATCTGGGAAGACTGGGACAGGGTCTTATCGAAGAGAATCAAGAAATGGGGCCATAAACAGAAATACCGCCCGCTGACAGACGATGAGAAGAAAAAAATAGCGACAGTGAAAACACAATTGATGAAAGACTACGCTTCCATACAGGAAACTGAAGAGCGGAAAACCGAATAACCCTCCGCTGGGGCGGAAGTTATTTCCGTCCCCTCTGCCGGTATTGTGTAAGTTGTGAAACCTTCAAGCGGAACTTAGTTCCGGCCGTAAAACTGGTGGTATGTCTTGTCCGGTTTACGCAGAGTCCCCCGCTAGCTCCGGGAGACTCTGCTATGACCGAAGAGCGGAGAGCCGAATAACACGTGCGGGCAGTTTTTGAAATTAATTAACTCATGTCCCATCGGAGTCTCCGGTTTCCGGGACTCTGATGCTTAGAAATCCAAACGCGTACCCTTGTTGACGTTTAGCGTATTGTCACCAAAGAGATTAATTTAAGCAAGAGTAATAAACGACCCGGCATAAAAATTTACAAGTTGATAGTCTTATGAGAAAACTGATTGCAGCAATGAATATGACACTGGACGGGTTTTGCGACCACACGTCCATGACTGCAGATGAAGAATTACATCAGCACTATGCTGACCTGCTGAGCAGCGGGGGCGCCCTTCTCTATGGCAGGATCACCTACAAGCTTATGGAAGATTACTGGCCATCGGTAGTAAAAAATCCTACGGGCATTAAAGCCACCGATGATTTTGCCCGGATCATCGAGAACATTCCTAAAATCGTTTTCTCCCGCACACTGAAAACCATCGGGTGGAAAAATGCAACACTGGCGAAGCGTGATCTTAAAGAAGAAGTTCTGGAACTCAAACAGCAGTCTGGCAAAGACATTCTCGTGGGTAGTCCGAGCCTGATCGCAGCCTTAACGAAACTTAACCTGATCGATGAGTACCAGCTCGGTGTTCACCCGGTTATCGCGGGAAGCGGGTTGATTTTGTTCAGGAACATAACCGATAAAATTACGCTTAAGCTCGTAAAGACAAAGACTTTTGGGTCCGGTGCGATAGTACTTTATTATGAGCAAGCTTCTTAATTGCCTGATTACGCAGAGTCCCGGAGGCCGGAGACTCTGCTATGACATAATCTTCAAATTCCCGATTCCATATTCCAGGTTTCAAAGTGGACAGGTCTGAAATCAGGAATCTGGAATCTGGAATTAAATCAAAGAGAAACTCCACGTTTCCACGGAATGAAATCATCCTGGTTAAGCTCAACGGCTTTCGCGGTGATGCGTCCGCTGGCTACTTCAATGATGAAATCGAGAATGTCTTCACCTTCCTGTTCAATGGTTTTCTCCCCGGAAATTATACCACCCGTATTGTAGTCGATGATATCCGGCATCTTTTGCGCCAGCTTATTATTCGTAGAAAGCTTAAGCACCTGCGATACCGGATTACCGGTTGGTGTTCCAAGTCCGGTGGTGAATAGAATGATCTGAGCACCAGATCCGGTTGTTCCGGTTGTGCTCTCTACATCATTACCAGGTGTACAAAGTAAATTGAGTCCGGGCTTCTTCAGGTATTCGGCATATTGAAGTACATCAGCCACCGGAGCAGTTCCACCTTTCCTGGCAGCCCCGGCAGACTTGATCGCATCCGTGATC
>DASXWI010000492.1:0-2418 GCA_036503755.1 Saprospiraceae bacterium
AACCTGTATCCAATACACATGATGTTCTCTCAACCATAAAGTCAGTTTCGGTGCCAGCCACGCTTTGGCGAAATCACCTATACCAAGTGCCAACATCACCCCAACATAATACCAGATTGGTGCATGAGGTTGGAGATGTACAAAAACAGCAGCCCCAAGCCAGAAAAAGAGAGTGAAAGGACTCAGTGAGTTTATCAGGAATCCACTACCGAAAGCTTGTGCATAACTTGATGTAACACTTTCCATAGTTTGCGAAAATGCCTTTCGGCGTGTCTTCAACATTAAGGCACCCATCATCAACAATCCAAATCCTCCAACAAGGAATAATGCTAACCTGATGCCCGGTTGCTGAGACCACGTGTCGATAGCCGTAGTCATCCAAAACGTCAACCCGATAAAAATAAAATCACTTACCCATGTACCTGAGGCAGCCCAAACACCTGCAACACGGTTTACCTGCAGACCATATCTCAAAATGACCATGGTTACCGGGCCAATCATCATAGTCAGCATGGCCCCTGTGAGAAATCCTTCCCCGAATAACATTATGGATAATAGATGCATCATAACAGATTACTCGATGATCGATACGATAAAGTTTCTCCGTGTGGCTTTTGTTCTGAATTCACAGAGAAAAATTCCTTGCCACGTACCTAATGCAGGCTTTCCATTGATAATTGGAATGCTGACTGTAGTACCGGATAATACACTTTTAATGTGCGCCGGCATATCATCAGGTCCTTCGATATCATGTCGCAACCCAGGAATATTTTCAGGAGCAAGCCGATCAAAGTATAATTCAAAATCATGTCGCACATCGGCATCTGCATTTTCATTAATGCATATACCCGCAGACGTATGTTGGATAAAAACTTGTAACATTCCTTGCTCAGGCCATCGTTCTACAGCATCAAATACTTGTTGAGTGATCAGGTGAAACCCTCGCGGAAAAGGACCAGCAGAAAAAGTATAATGGGTAACCATATGGCCCAAAGATAGTAGGATAACCGGGGCTAAGGTTGAGAGGCTAGCTGGTTAAGGCCTTGGTTTAGAAATAGCAGGACATTGCAGCAATCCAATATAATAGACGACGCCTACGCGCAAAGAATAATAAGCATCATTGTTTCCAGTCACACCGCGCTGACGGCCAGGTTGACCAATAGGCTCAATACCTAACTCACCCGAACGATCCGATAACTGTACAGCAATATCTCCTCTTCTTGCTTCGAGTTCAAACATGTCCGGATAAACCGTGCTGACATCATCAATATAATCTGACCCCATTTGGCGAACAGACAATTCAACGTTCAGGCTCCATTCATAACTGAGATCTACTTTGATACCCATCCCATATGTCATGCCTGCAGTAATCTGCGCATATTCATCTCCTTTAAGTTGACCTTCTGTTCCAAGCTGCCGCAGGGCATACCACGTGCCATCAAGTTCTGCTTTTGGGTTATAATACATAAAGGCAAGGCCCCCGAAAACATACGGAGTAAAATATTTGTCCCGGCTTCCATGCACAAGACTTAAGAAATTGAATTCAAAATTGACTGCTGCATCTATAAAGTCGGTTCGAAAACTTAGGTTACGTGCTTGCTGGAAATTGTTCTCTGAAAGGTTGTCCTTCCCGATCAGGCGACCGGCTCCAATATCAATCCTGAATGAGGTCCTGGTGTTAAAATTATACCGGCCTATAGCACACATGGAAAGTCCTGGTGTTTTTAAGGAAAAGTCAGGATTAATCTCCCCTATATAGTTGCTTACCCCTACCAACGCACCTACCTCATACCCTTTCTGGGCATAACCTGAAACGCTTAATGTAGCAAGTAAAACAAGGAAGAAAAGGTGCTTCATATCCAATATTGGGCGGCGAAGATAGTGTCTAACGAAGAGAAGTAAGGGATTCGTATACCCTTTGCGGAATTTAATTGGGTCAAAATCCCGTCAAAAATAATACAATTATTTATTATTCAAATAATTAAGCATTAATAATTAATATAATATCACATAAACCCATCCACAACTTCAATTCCTTTTATTCTCGCGCAGAGACGCAAAGACGCAGTTTAATAATATCACAGTCCTATGTCCAATACCCTTACCCTATGCTCTCTGCCCTATGCTCCTTGCCCCTTGCTCCTTGCCCTTTGCCCCTTGCTCCTTGCCTAAAGGCCTGCAGCCTTCGAAATCTCCAGCATCCTGTCAATACTCGCCCTCCCATCCCTGATCACATGCTCCGGCAAAATAATTTCAGGCAGCTCATACTTCATAGAGACATATAATTTCTCCATTGTATTACGCTTCATGTGCGGACATTCATTACATGCACAGGTGTTGTTGGGTGGAGCAGGAATAAACAATTTATCAGGACTCGCCAATTGCATCTGATGGATGATGCCTGGTTCTGTCGCCACA
>DASXWI010000493.1:0-3469 GCA_036503755.1 Saprospiraceae bacterium
TATCAAATCAACATTAGATTTGTTCAAAAGGGTGAACAATAAGACTTCGAAAAGATCGAATAAATTTTTGGTTGGATAATTTGTTGGAAAGGTGGCTCATTCGAGCCACCTTTACTTTTTATACTTCAGCTGAAGTTTCAGTCACGGCTCCTTTAAAGAGCGAATCGACAAAGGCCTTTTTGTTGAAAACCTGGAGCTGATCTATTTTTTCCCCAACACCGATAAAGCGGATAGGTATTTTAAACTGGTCAGAAATCCCTAAGGCTACTCCTCCTTTAGCGGTCCCATCGAGTTTGGTAAGCGCGAGAGCCGTTACCTCTGTAGCTTCAGAAAATTGTTTGCATTGTTCAAATGCATTTTGGCCTGTTGTAGCATCGAGTACGAGCATTACATCATCCGGTGCACCGGGAAGGCATTTATCAATAGACTTTTGGATCTTGGTCAATTCACGCATCAGGTGCGTCTTGGTATGCAAACGTCCTGCGGTATCAATGATGACGACATCAGCATTTGTGCGCATCCCTTCCTGCACGGCTTCAAAAGCGACAGCTGCGGGATCTGTATTCATTCCTTTACTAAAGAAAGCACATCCGACTCTTTCGGACCATACTTTCAATTGATCAACAGCTGCTGCACGGAAGGTATCACCAGCCCCAAGCAAAACGGAATACCCTTTTTGTTTGTATTGATAGGCAAGCTTGCCAATCGTTGTTGTTTTGCCAACGCCATTAACACCAACAACAAGTAATACATAAGGCTTCTTGTCTTGTGGCAGATCAAAGTCTTCGAGATCAACCGTATTGTTTTCGGTCAGGAGGCCGGCGATTTCATCACGAAGGATGGTATTGAGCTCAGAAGCATTGAGGTATTTATCACGAGCAACCCTGGCTTCGATGCGCTCGATGATCCGGATAGTGGTATCCAGACCAACATCGCTGGAGATCAGGGCGGCTTCGAGTTCGTCGAGGACTTCTACATCGACTTTGGATTTACCGGCGACCGCTTTGGAAATTTTCTGGAAGAGGCTGGTCTTGGTCTTTTCAAGACCCTGCTCCAGTTCCTGTTCCTTTTCGCGGGAAAAGAATTTTTTAAAAAAACTCATAGCGGATCAGTGAGGCTAAAATGAAGATATCTGAAACGCAGCGGTTGTCGAATCACAATCCCTGCATCCCAGATATCTACGATGGGTTATAAATGGTGGGTAAAATCTTCTATTACTTCTCAGCGAAGAAGTCTTTCACCTTGTCCTTATGGACCATTACTTCCTTGTATGAATATTTGCCGGTGACGGGGTCCTTGATGGGCTTAACCACCTTGACAAAATCCCTTCCGGATCCTACGTTGGCAGCACGCTGTGCTACTTTCGCGTTTTTAGAAACTTTTGCCATGGATTATTATTTGATTTCTTTGTGAACGGTCACTTTCTTCAGAATCGGGTTGAACTTCTTGAGTTCGAGCCTGTCAGGGGTATTCTTGCGATTCTTCTGTGTCACATAACGGGATGTGCCTGGAAGACCGGAAGCTTTATGCTCGGTGCACTCAAGAATAATCTGATGCCTGTTTCCTTTTGACTTCTTTGCCATGATGGTCTGCTATTGCGCTATTGCTGTTATTTCTTCAGTGTGACACCGGTATTGACGCCTTCTGCTTTTAATCTTTTGAGGTAATCATAAATCCCCAATTTATCGATCGTCCTGAGGGCTGCGGTGGACACGTTAATCTTGACCCACTGGCCGGTTTCAGGGATGAAGAAGTTTTTCTTCTGCAGGTTAGGTAAAAACCTGCGCTTACTCTTCATGTTGGAGTGCGAAACCTTGTGCCCAGTCATGGGTTTTTTGCCGGTCAATTGACATTCTCTGGACATGATATCTGTCTTTATTGTAATTTATAATTAATTAAAATTCAATTATTTACCATAAAAAGTTGTGACTTCGGAAGGAGTCGAACCTTCAACCTCCTGATCCGTAGTCAGGTGCTCTATCCAATTAAGCTACGAAGCCGAATCCTTAAATGGAGCGCAAAGATAAAATTTTATCTCTGACATAAAACCCCTGCCCAATGATAATTTTAGGAAGCCGGCTCATAATCAAGTGATTCTGCCTGCTTTAATTGAGCATGACCAATTTACGGGTCACCTTATTATCTCCAAGCCGGAGCGTCACGAAGTAAACTCCAGCGGCCATCTGTCTACTATCGAGACTTATAAACCCTTGTTCTGCAGCATCAAAGTCAATCTTAATCTCCGCCAATTTTGCTCCAATGGCATCAAAAAGTTCAAAATAGGCATCCGAATAATCAGCTGGGACTTCAAAGAAAACTTTGACATCTGAGGCGAAGGAGGATGGGTTAGGTCGAATGGAAACGATGTTGATTTCTGAATTTGATGTATCCCCGCAACCCGTAATGGTAGCCTGGAGCGCAGCATTGACTTGAAGCCGCTTCCCGGTTACCGTTACTTCATTAAGAGAATTATTGAGCTTTCCTGTTGAAAAGATCAGATTGCGTATTCTGAAAGCTGTACTGGCAGGTTCTGTCGCCAGGTCATGGAAAAATTCCGTACAAGGGGAACTATAGATCAAGGCAATGGCTCCGGTAACATGTGGTGCCGCGGCACTGGTACCTTGAAATGGTTTATACTGTCCACCTATGGCTGTTGTCACTGTACCATGACCAGGAGCACCCAAATCGATGCTTTCCGATCCATACCCTGCATTTCCTACGATCTCATCAGAGAGATCAACATTGGTCACAGCTATCATATATGGAGATGTACAAGTAGTGGGCATATCTCCCTCCACGTCTACTGAAATGGCTTCATTTGGTGCAGCCGTCACACTGAGGATCCCTATTTCCCCGAGTTTGTCATACATCTCACACCATAATGGGTGGTCTGCGGCAAAGGCATAATTGATCCCGGCAGAAAGATTATTGACTACTATAAAAGCTCCTTTAGCACCCCCGGTTTGTGTATAGAGGTTACGCATGTCCAGGATGTACTGGTAGCCTTCAATTATTTTCGATTCAAAATCAGCTCCACTGATGAGCAGGATCTTAATTTTCCAGTTGACACCCGTAACACCCGTATTATTATTTCCTTCTGCACCTACAATACCAGCAACTGAGGTACCATGGGTTCTTATCAAATGATGATCATTTCCGGTAGTCACATTGTACCCAATACGGTCATCGATATAGCCATTGTTATCATTATCGATGGAGTCATCAGCGATCTCAAGATGATTGATAAAAATATTGTCATTGAGATCTGGGTGAGCAAATTCGTATCCATCATCCATCAAGGCAACGACAAGGGTGTCTCCATTAGCCGAGATGCCTCCGGTCGCAATATCCCAGGCCTTTGGCATGCCGATGAGATTCATATCCCCCTGGTTGACATAGGCAGGATCATTAGGTTGCTTACGCCATTCGATCTTTTTGTCTTCGTATATCCGGGCTATGCAGGGCTGTA
>DASXWI010000494.1:0-4788 GCA_036503755.1 Saprospiraceae bacterium
AATACTCTTCAATCCGGATTACGTAATTGGGGGGATACAGATTTGAAGAATATGATTTTTAAAACCAATATAAA
Organism: Saprospiraceae bacterium; assembly: GCA_036503755.1. Classification (GTDB taxonomy): domain Bacteria; phylum Bacteroidota; class Bacteroidia; order Chitinophagales; family Saprospiraceae; genus Opimibacter. The sequence continues at coordinate 75 of DASXWI010000494.1, forward strand.
CAGCCCTATCATTAACAATAGAAATTTTTTGTCCTTGACTGGGACAAATACACTTCTCCGTAACTAAGTAGACTCCAACTTAAAATAATCTCAACCCCTTAGACCTGGTGAAGCATATGCTTCACCTTTTTTATAATAAACGTATTGCCCGAGGTAAAATGAAAGGAGAAAAATGCCTAAGTAAACTTAAGTCCAACTTTGTTTTTTCGCATCGGCCGCTGTGCAGCTTTTCCGCCCTTCCGCCCTTCTGCCTTTCCGCCCACCCTTGCTCCTACCGGAGCAAGGTTATATCTCCCTTCCTATTCCTCACATCCCCATTGATCAACTCCACTTCAGCCCAATAGACAAACACAGCAGGATTCATGGGTTGATTTTTAAAAGTACCATTCCATCCCAGGCCCGGGACATTCGGAAGGAAATCCGATCCGATAAATACAAGATTACCCCAACGGTCAAAGATCTCGAGGCGGATGACTCTCTTTACTCTTGGATCTGAAAAAACCGTGACAAAATCATTAGCACCATCACCATTGGGTGAGAAGACATTGGGTATAAAAAACTCTGCATCTATATCTACGCGCAACTCAAGCATATCCTCTGCAAAGCAACCGCCCGAATAAACGGTTGCCGTAATGACATCACTTTGTAATCCATATAAGACCGGGTCAAGGCAATAACTACAGGATAGGATTTCTGCAGGTGTCCACACCAACGAATCCACCTGGGACCACGGAAGACTTATTTCAGCACCTAATGTTATGCTGTCACCCAATTCAAGTTCGATGTCTATACCAATGTCGATCGTTAGCGTAGCGCCATCATTGATAGTTACAGATTCTGTATAGGTACATCCATTTCCATCAGTTACAGCGATCGTGTAAACTCCTGCTGTAAGGTTTTCGAAAACAGGTGAACTCTGTCCTTGTTGTCCATTGATACTGTATATATACTCCGGAACACCACCTGAAACCCCTGTTATTGAAATACTCCCTGAAGCATCGCCCTCACAAATAGGGACTTGATGTATTGCTTCGAGATCCAATAAATCCGGTGGCCAATCAATGACCACTGTATCTATCGCTTCACAACCATTGCGGGTATTAAAAACAGTAAGTGTGAACAGACCCACTGATGATGGTTCAATGAATTCTGTCGATACACCATTAAATCCAGGGCCACTCCATGAATAGGTAATATCAGGACCAGAAGTGGACCATCCAATAGTAAGCAGTGCAAGGCTATCTCTGCAAGTTATGGTCTCACTCACCTGGATATCTGCTATTGGCATCGAGCTCAAATCCGAAACTAAGACGGAATCAATATTCTTGCACCTTGTGATGGTGTCCTCTGCTTCGAGATAATACATACCAGGTACACCAACCACTATAGACAGTAGTGTGTCGGGGCTTAGTATGCCCCCCACAGGACCTGTCCATTGAAAAACAAGATTTAAAAGATGGTTCTGTGCACCCTCATTAAGAATCACAGTTTGGTGAGCACAGTCGAGTTGCTGAGGATCTCCTGCATCTACAGGAGGATATGAGATGAGGTCCGTCACTGACACCGTATCCTCATCAAAACATCCGCTGATCGTGTCTAAGACTACAAAAGAAAACAATCCGCCGGAAGAAATTTCGAGTAAAGGTGTATTACCAATAATTTCACCTTCGGCATTAAACCAAATATAGATAAGGTTAGTGCCAACTGAAGAACCCGATGCATTAAGGTCAACAAACGTACTGAAACAATCCAAGCTGTTAGGATCCTGCACGATGGCGATAATCTCATTGGTGATATCAGTGATGATCACGGTGTCAGGTGCAGATACACAACCATTAAGCGTATTCGTCACCACCAGTGTATACATTCCCGGGAGAGTGATACTTGGATTCGCCTGGTTTGCATTAAGTGCATTGATGGCTGGACCAGCCCATTGGTAGTGGAAATCAGGACCTATTGGCCCTGCATGAAGTATGACTGTATCGATATCACAACTGAAATAATCACCAATACCTGCATCTGCAATGACAAGTGCCGGGTCGGCAAAGACAACTACCGTGTCTTTGTGTTCACAACCGGCAGATGTAATGCAAGTCAGAATATAAGTGCCGGGTATGGATACAGATGGATTGAGCTCATGTTGGTTTTCCTTTGAAATTCCGGGACCGGTCCATAGGGGGGTTCCTCCAGTAATGGAGCCCTCGAGTACAGCTGTTGGCGATAAGCACGCAAGGATTTTGTCAGGACCGGCACCGGCAATGGGTAATGGATTGATATTTAATCTCAGTATCCGGACCGAATCACATCCGAATTGTGCACTAAGCGTATCAAGGAGGTATTCACCAGGCAGAATAAAGACCTGTTGTCCAATGACAAAGGAATCTCCAATACATAGGTCGATATCAAGATATTTTAATTCAAGAGGAGTAGTGGTAAGATCGAGAGTGCGAATCGTATCACAACCATTGATTCCGGGGATAGTATCCAATAGGTAATGCCCGCCGATGTTGAAATTATGGCCATCAATGGAATAGAAATCTCCCTGGCAGATTGAAGCAACCAGCGATTTATGTGGTAATGTATCGACGGTTAAATTTAAAATGATGAGACTATCACATCCATTAGCTGCTCCGCCTGGAAGGGTAATGGAATAATTACCTGCAGTGGTGAAAACTTGTCCTTCCAGAATGAATTGGCCTCCGTCGCAAATGGATGCAGAAGTGTTATTAATTTCTTGACCAACAACATTGAGAATTACATTTTCAACATCTTCACATCCATTGGCGCCTCTCACTGTAACCATATAGACGCCCGCCTGTAACATTGTAAATGTGTTAGAACTTCCAAATGGACCTGAATTGAGCGAATAACTCAATGGTGCTACTCCACCGCTAGCTATGACCTGAATTGCACCATTACTTACACCACATTCAGGGTTAGTCAGAATGACATTGTTAATTAATGGAGCAGGGTTAGGAAGAATAACAACTACCTCAGACTCCGTGCATCTGAATGTATCTCTGATCGTCACCGTGTAGGTGCCTGGAGGAACTGGATAGAAAATTGGCGATTGTTGAAAGTTTGGAAGATTGATGGAGTATTGCAGGTGATTTCCTGTTGCTGTAACTTCTATACTTCCATTGACATCGCCGCAATCGGGATTTGTAGTGATAACATCAACGATATTTGGAACCGGTGCTTCCCACAGAAATACTTCTTGTTCGTAAATACAACCTTTGGCATCCTTGATCGCCATGATATAATACTCAGATTCCAGGTTGACAAAAGTAAAATTGGCTGAAAAGGGCCCACCATTGATGGAATACGTAAAAGGTGGAGTTCCTGCTACGCCATCCAATTCGATAGTTCCGTCTGGCAATCCACAATGGGCCGGAGTTATGTATACATCAAAATCAGGACCTTCCGATGGATTGATCGTGACCTGTTCCGTGGCGGAACATCCATTTTCATCTACCACTTCAATCGTATAAACTCCGGAAGGCAGGTCCTCTATAAAGTTTTGATCTCCAAAGCTATCCCCATTTAGAAAATACGTTAGTTCCCCGGTACCCCCTGATGCAGTGATTAGTATTGTTCCGTTATCTTCTCCACAAGTTGTATGCGTTTGTTGAACATTCTGGATTTGAGGTCCATCCGTAGTATTCAAGGTTACTTGTTGCACTGCGACACATCCATTACCATCCCTGACGGTAACAGTATAATTTCCTGCCTGTAATCCCTGGAAGATATTTGACGATTGAAACTGTGTGCCATTAATAGAATATTGTAGCACAGGTACCCCTGTTGCGGTGATGGTTATACTTCCATCAGATTCCTCACATGAAGTAGGTACAACCGCAATATTTGTGATCACGGGACCACCTATTTCTTGCACAGTTGCAGTGCCCATAACCTGGCAGAAAGCTTCGTCTTGAACGACTATCTCATAGGTTCCTGCCGATAGACCAATAAATACCGAAGATGATTGGAAACTGCTTCCTCCATTAATTGAATATAATAATACACCAAGACCACCAATTGCATTGATCGTAATAGTTCCATCGGCAAGCCCGCAGGAAGCATCTATTACAGCGATACTAACGATCACAGGCGCATCAGAATCTTCAACAATAGCAGGAATGGAATCCATGCATCCATTTTCATCAATCACGTACACCAGGTAATTGTCTGCAAACAATCCAGGGAATAAATTAGAGAATCCATAATTCACTCCATCTATGGAATATAGGTAAGGTGCGCTTCCGCCTGAAGCTACCACCAGGATGGAACCGTTATTGACACCACATGATGCATTTACAATCTCAAGAATACTAAGCTCAGGACCTATTCCGCTGCCTATGACTACATCTTGCGTTTCCTCACATCCCATTGCATCCAACACAAAAACGGTATACGTGCCAGGAGCCAGCATATCAAATACATTTGAAACCTGGTAATTTATTCCATCAATTGAATATTCAAATGGAGGTGCACTTCCGCTCGCCAAAATCGTTATGGATCCATCATTAATGCCTGGACATGTTGCGTCCTGTGGGATTACTTGATCAATCACAAGTTCACAAGGTGGATTCCCAATGATGGTAAATTCACATACCGCAGTACATCCAGTAGAATCTTCCACTTCAATTGTATATACACCTGCAGTCAATGAAGTAATGATGAAAGTTCCGTCCATATTCAGAATCACAGAATC
>DASXWI010000495.1:0-1624 GCA_036503755.1 Saprospiraceae bacterium
AAAAGGGAGTGCATTCTGGCAACCGGATCCGAAAGCTGAATTGGCTGTTCCTGAATTATGGTACGCCTTAAGTGCTTATGGGCGCATCCATATTTTTGAAAGGAAAGTACTGCTCATGCCTGGTGTAGATATCAACTATAACGGGAGTTTTACCGGGGTCAGTTATTTTCCGGTCAATGGTGTTTATCATTTGACAGATGGTCCTGCTATTCCTGAAGCCTTTCGCATTGATGTTGCACTCGGCTTGCAAATCAATTTCATCAAAGCTTTCGTGCGCATGGAAGATTTTGTAGGGTTGTTTGAGGACAGGGTATTATACCAGGCAGATTTTTACCCGCATTACAGAGGTTATTTTAGAATAGGTGTAGAGGCAGGCTTTTTTAATTAGAAGGAGTAAACCTCTTTGCATTAGTTTTGTTTAGATGTATCTTAATAGAATATATTCATTTGACCTTAATTTAAAACTCAACATTCATGAAACCATATATTTTCCTTCTGATCCTTTTTTTCATCTCGGCCACTTTTATACAATCCGGTAATGCACAAACGGATAAATCAACGAGACCAAGTCCTCCAAGAGAGACAAAGGGAACCTATCAGGATGCCCAGGTTGTGATCAACTATTCATCTCCTTTTATCAAAGGAAGAACGATCTGGGGAGAGCTTGTCCCCTACGGTAAAGTCTGGAGAACCGGTGCAAATGAAGCAACCATATTTGAAACAGATAAAGACCTTATCATTCAAGACAAGAAACTACCAGCTGGAAAATACGCACTGTTTACTATCCCGGGAGAGAAAGAATGGATCTGGATATTCAATTCAGAATGGGACCAATGGGGTGCATTCAAATACGATGTTTCAAAAGATGTATTGCGTGTTCAATCTATTCCACAGCCATCACCTGTATATCATGAACAGTTGGCATTCACGGTTTCGCATGATCGCGTGTCCCTGTATTGGGAGAACCTATCCGTTAGTTTTTGATGATTTTTTTGCCTGTCCTTCGTAATCAACTAATGAGGGAAGGAAACTTTACAACGTATAATTCGGGCTCAGCAGATCATCACGCTCTGCGTAGAATGCGTTAATATAGTTGACTACTTCATCAGGATCATCCATGATGGGGAGGAGATCCAGGTCTTCAAGACTAATGTTGTTTTCCTTTTCGAGCATCACCTCTACCATCCATTGCTTCAAGCCTGACCAGAATGCGCTCCCAACCAGAACGACAGGAACGGGGGATATCTTTTTTGTTTGCATAAGCGTGAGCACCTCAAATGCCTCATCCAGGGTGCCAAAGCCACCAGGTAACACGACAAAGCCTTGTGCATATTTTACAAACATCACCTTGCGAACAAAAAAATACCGATGACTGAGATTTTTATCATCATCTATATAAGCATTGTGAGATTGTTCGAATGGCAGGTCAATGTTCAGGCCAACTGAAACGCCTCTTTGAAGGCTCGCTCCTTTATTGGCGGCTTCCATGATCCCAGGTCCACCACCAGTGATAATCCCAAACCCGGCATCCGTTAGTTTTTGTGCAATGGAAACCGCAAGCTGGTAATACGGTGTGTCAGCCTTTGTACGCGCACTGCCAAAGATGGATATGCAAGGGCCTATA
>DASXWI010000496.1:0-1705 GCA_036503755.1 Saprospiraceae bacterium
ACTGCAACCGTCATGATACGATCACGGTACTCCAGCGCGACTGCCATGTAGTAATGCACATGCCGAATGTCTTCACGCCTAATGACGATGAGTATAACAACCTGTTTATTCCCCTTGAATCCAACTATGTAAAAGATGGGCTGGTCACGATTCTTAACCGCTGGGGGCAACTACTTTTCAGGGGCGATGTTTTTACCGGATGGGATGGTACTACTAGCGGAAAGAACGCATCCGCAGGAGTTTATTATTACAAGGTTGATTTCAGGGATGAGAAGGACAGGTTGTATCAGCGGCAGGGGATTGTGAGTTTGTTAAGATGACACCTCTACTTTTTACAGTTAAGCTACTCGCGTTTTAATACTAATACCAACTCACCTATTATATTTTCTTTGCTAAAATCCAGATTATTGACTTTCCTTAAGTTAAACCTGATGGTATCATTTTCAGGTAAATAAGATAAATGACCTGCGCATCCTTCTCCATAACAACCCAAATGTTCAAAACCCCATTCAGATTGCCGGTTGTTTGTAAATACTAACTTGTTTTCCTCATCCTCATCTAATGTTGTGAAGAACTTAAGTGTATATCCTGTGCTATCAGGCTTGGTTGTCCAATACCAAACTCCAGGATTCCAATTTATTTCCACCCACCCTTCGGTGATTTCAAATTTAAGATCACCATCGTTTTTATGAAATGAGACGAGATGCACATTACATACATATACACCCCTTTCAATTGCCTCTTCCTTTGAAGCTGAAGACGCTAGCCGGCCGCCCTTATTTATAAAATCAAAACGTAAAGATTTGACAAAAATTTGTAAAGTGAAGAATACTAAAATAGCTACTATAACAATAGTAATGATTTTTTTCATTTTGCTACTTAAAGTTACTCAGTTCCAACTAATATCGGTGGATCTATTTCAAAATAACCTCTAGGTCCTGTTTCTCTTCGAAGATGAAAATTCTGCCCAAAATTGTTCTGATAATTTTCATCCTGGTGATTGAAGTTTTTCATAAAGTTAATCAAACTAATAAACGCCTCAGTAGGTCTAACTCTACCATGCTTAAATTTTTCTGGTAAAACACCTGACTCTACTAATGGATCGAGACAATTTTGAACACAATTTGCAATGAGTACATTATATAATTCCATAGATCCTTCCTTAGCCATTCCTATAATTTCCCTATCTGTATTTTCGTCCGTTATAAACTGTAGCCCGAAATGATATTCACTATTATTAGCATTTTCTGCATCTACATTATAAGGAGAATTAAGGAACTCTTGAAGGGTACAGAACACTGGGGCATTATTTGCGTCTATTGTAGACTGATTTGCAGGACCAATTGCTCCTGGCCACCAAGATGTTCCATCCTTCGAAATATAGGTCCAACCTGTATTATCATTACCCACGAGTAAAGCAGCATGTCCATGGCCGCCTGCACCTTGTGGTGCACTCAGAACTATCACATCTCCACCATTAGGGTCAAATGTGCTTATTGGATTGTTACCCATCCCGAGGTATGGACTATAAAATTCACGTAAAGGGTCAACAGCTGACCACCTTCCAATCACCGGATCATACTCCCTCAGCTCAAAATGATTCCACCCGGTCTCTTCATCACGTTCTGCAAACTGTCCCTGGTAACCAAATCTGTATTTTGATTCGTCCGTCTTCTGTTCTCTCAATACATCGCCCCACACACCA
>DASXWI010000497.1:0-1777 GCA_036503755.1 Saprospiraceae bacterium
GATCGGTATTGCCATCTGCATCCTGTTGTAAAGCCAGCAAGGCTTAAAGAGATCCTTGCTTATCAGCCAGAATACTATAGATGGGCTGGTGCAGACCTGATCAATGTCACCAATGCAAGAGGTAAAAGACAAATGGTGGTGATTGAAAATAACAGTTGCCCTTCAGGTCAAAAATCAATGCCGCTGCCCATAGATCATATGGAGCAAGGTGGCTACAGAGATCTGATGGAAAAATGTTTCAAACCATTTTGCAAATCAAAAAAGATTCAGGCGAATGCAGTCCTGGCTGTGCTGTATGATAAAAACATCATAGAAAACAGTGGGTATGCAGCAGCGATGGCCGATGTATTTAAAAAACCGGTTTACCTGGTTCCATTTTATGATGAGGCCAATCATCCATTTATTCGCCTTAAAAATGATTATCTCGAAATAAGGATTAATGCCACACAATGGAGGCCAATTGCAGCAGCTTTCAGATACGTTACACAAAAGCCCTGGAATCGCATTCCGATCTCAACGGCAACGAAAATATTCAACCCTGTCATTGCATGCCTGGCAGGAGGGCGTAATAAGTCCATGGCTTCAAAAGCCTATGACGATTATAATAAAGAGCTAAAGGCGCATGGACTAAAAATAAAAACACCGGAAACCTTACGCGATGTTACTAAGGAAGAAATCCCCGCATTGGTAAAGAAAATGGGAGGCATGGCTGTTATTAAAGTCCCGTATAGCAATGCAGGTCAAGGTGTTTACACGATTGTCAGCAAAGATGAGCTTGAAGGTTTTATGTCATTGGAGTTTGAATATTCAAGATTTATTGTCCAATCCCTCATCGGAAATTATCTCTGGAGTTCAAAAACATCAACGGGAAAATATTTTCACCTTGGCACGATTCCAAATGCAAAAGGAGAAACATTTGTTTTTGATCTGCGAATGATGGTATGCGCCACACCTGAAGGGTTCCGGCCTGTTTGCATATACTCTAGAAAAGCACATAAGCCTTTACCTGATAAATTGAAAAAGGGTGATGTCTCCTGGGATATGCTCGGCACAAACTTATCTCAGCGTTCCGATGACGGCGAATGGACCACAGATACAAACCGTCTCGTCCTGATGGACAGGAGGGATTTTAATACACTAGGCCTGGGATTGGATGATCTTATTGAAGCTTATATACAAGCCATTCTAAGTACAATTGCTATTGACCGAATGGCCAAAAAATTAATGAATAGTAAAGGGCAATTGCGATATAAGCTCTTCAAATCGCTCAATGATGATCCATTCCTGTTGAATGAAATACTGAAGAAAGGATGAAGTTCAATATGCTCGTGGTCACCGATCACGCCACTCATGCCGAAACGAATTCAGTCTATCAGTTGAGTCAGGCACTGATGAAAGATCATCGGTGTAATCAAGTATGGGTATGTAGCAGGGGTGTCAGAGAGAATAGATCTTTTTTCAATGGCGAACCACTTGCACCGATCTATGCATCACGGGTAACGGGTGGATTTGATTTTCATCCGGGAGGTCATTTTTTTCATGATTCAAGTCCTTTGGATAGAAAGCATATTGACGCTATTCTTATCAGGATGCCTCAACCTGTTGATCCTGTTTTCCTTTTCTCCTTGGAATCTATAATATCCCCGGAGCGTATCATCAATAGTCCTGCAGGGATTGTAGAAACCGCTACAAAGGAGTTTCTATTGAAGGTTTCTTATTTATGTCCCTCACCTGTCATGTGCCACTCGATGGAAGAAGCACTGGCCATGAGCCGTGA
>DASXWI010000498.1:0-7771 GCA_036503755.1 Saprospiraceae bacterium
AAACCTGTTGAGGCAATTATTGCAAAATCGCGGAAACCAAATTTGCTTTTAATGGCAACTACTCCAGCACAAACGAATGCAGTGCAGACAGCAGCAATATGGAAGATTGTGGAATTCCCAGCATCCAGGAATGCAATATCGGATATGTGAATCATGATGGTTGCTTTTTAAAATTTAGGACATGGTTTATCATGTCTCAAAGCAACTATCTGGCTGAGGTTTTTGCTATACTGATTTATAATGAAATAGTAAGATTTCTTGTCTAAAAATCTAGTAGGTTAATAATTCCTGGATCGCCGTCACCACCTTGTCCACAGACAGAATCATCTCTTTCTCCAAAACTTCATTCAACGGCACTGCAGGCATATCTACGGATCCAATAGTCCTGACCGGGGCATCAAGAGATGTCCAGCAATTTTCTTGTATTCTCGCAGCAATTGTCTGTGCGAAGGAATTGGAAAGCGTATCTTCAGTCACAACTAAGCAGCGTCCATGTTTTTTGACCGTACTGTAGATGAGTTCTTCATCCAGCGGAACTAAACTCCTGAGATCAAGGATTGTGATCATTCCTTCAAATTGCTTTGACGCTTGCAATGCCCAATGAACTCCCATGCCATACGTAACAATGCATAAGGATTCACCTTGCTCAATATAATCCTGATCTGCATTTTTGGCAATTCGGCCTACACCGATAGGAACAACATACGCTTCATCTGGCAGAGGGCACTTCGCTGTTTCAGTATTGGCGACTTTGCTCCAATAAAGGCCTTTGTGTTCAAAAATCACAACAGGGTTTGGATCATAATAGGCAGCCTTCATCAGCCCTTTCAAATCAGCACCATTACTTGGATAGACCACTTTCAAACCTTTGATATTGCACACAACTGTCTCCACGCTAGAAGAATGATAAGGGCCACCACTTCCATATGCGCCAATAGGTACGCGTAAAATCATACTCACAGGCCATTTACCATTGGATAAATAACAAGAACGACTTACTTCGGTAAATAACTGATTCAACCCAGGCCATATATAATCGGCAAATTGCACTTCAACAATAGGTTTCAATCCGACAGCTGACATTCCAACAGTTGATCCTACAATAAATGCTTCCTGGATCGGTGTATTAAAAACACGGTCATCTCCGAATTTTTGAGCCAGCGTTGCCGCTTCCCTGAATACACCACCAAGTCGACTGCCCACATCTTGACCATATAACAGACATTCGGGATGTTTACGCATCAATTCTTCAATAGCAATCAATGCGCTATCCACCATCACTTTTACCTCAGCACCCTCAGGTTGACGGACACCAACTTCTTTGGTAATGGTTGTTGGTGCAAATGCATGAGTATACAAATCAGCTGGCGTTGGATCAGCGGCTTTCCTTGCTTTTTCAAAATCTGCAGCTACTGTTTCTATGGCTTTTGCCTCAAGACGCTTTAACTGGAGTGAAGACCAGCCTTCATTGAGCATGGTTTTAACGAGCTTAGGGTAGGGGTCCTGGAGTTTATCTTTTTCGAGATCATCTCTATACCATTCCATCCGCACGCCTGATGTATGATGATTTAGCAGAGGAACTTTCGCATGAACCAGAAAAGGTCTCCGTTCTTTCCGAATGATATTGATTACTTCTTTGAGTGTGTCGTAGCAAAGTTTAAAATCTGTGCCATCAATACTCCGCGTTTCGATACCCTTAAATCCTTTTGCATATTCAGCAGCATTCATGGCACGCGTTTCTGCAGCATTGGCAGATATATCCCATTCATTATCCTGGACCAGGTAAAGAATAGGGAGTTGTTTTAAAGCTGCCATCTGAAATGCTTCCGCTACTTCGCCTTCGGTTACAGAAGCATCCCCAAATGAGCAAACGACTACAGGAGGTTTTTTCCATTTCCCGATTTTACGATGTTCCTGGTAAGCTATCCCCATAGCAAGACCAGTCGTGGGAATAGCCTGCATGCCCGTAGCTGAAGATTGATGAGGAATCTTAGGCTTGTCATCCTCCTTTAGCGCTGGATGGCAATAATAAGCTCTGCCTCCGGAGAAAGGGTCATCCCGCTTGGCCATCAACTGGAGCATGAGATCATAGGGCTTCATGCCAATAGCTAAGAGAATTGAATCATCGCGGTAGTAAGCCGAAAGCCAATCATCTGGCGTCAAATGCATACCTAATGCAATCTGTATCGCCTCATGCCCTCTAGAGGTGGCATGTACATATTTTGAAACCTCCTTGAAATTAGCTTCAAATTGATCTGTCATCGCTTTGGCTGTAGCCATCAAGCGAAAAGCCTGTTCAAGGATGTCAGTTTTGACTTTAGATTTATGCTTATTGCCCTTTCGGTTACTGAGCGTAGTCGAAGTATTCTTTTTCTTTTCCGTTGCCATAGGTTGCGCCAAAGATATAGACGTGATTCTGGATGTAGATGATTTCATCTGCAGAGGGTTTATATTTAAACCTCAATTGCAAAAAATATGGATGATTATAATGGCCTGATTGCGAAGGTTCAACGATACCAGACTGTGCTGGCGAATACAAAGGCGTATCGCGAAAAATGGAATAAACAACTCAAGGCGTTGATTGTCAGCGAATTGGAAAACATGCTCAAAGTGACTGGTTTGCAAGGAACGATTGAGACCTCTGATAAAGTAAGGCACCTTGAGTATGTCATCCTTTCCTTAGGATCCGAACAAAGCGGTATTTCTGAGATCATCAACGAGAAAGTTGATAAACCTTTGATCAAACAAAATGGATCATTGATCTATCAGCAACTTTTCAATGGAAAAATCCAGGTAATGATCGTGTATCCGTTTATTGAAGGATTTGGTGAACCAAGGCCCCCAAAAGTCATTTCAATCTACCGGCCTGAAGAAGTCAAGACTCCTTTCCTTGTGAGGCATATGGAGGATTTTATAAAGGAAATCACTCAATGGGAAGATTATGATGATGATGACCAGGTAGCTGCCAAAATCGGATTTAATGTCCAAAACCTTCCTGCTGCAAAACCACCAGTGAGCGAAGGGTAGCACCGAATCCTTAACTCACAAGCATTGATAACGGTAAGTGGATCTCATGATTTTCTTTGTTTAGAAAATCCTGATTATAAAACAGCAAGCCAAAGTGAAAACAGTTGACACTCTGGGTAACCTCAGGGTAGGATGTTAGTTTTTCCCAACAAGTGGTCATCTCTTTCGACCAATAGATGTCATCAACCACAACGATGGTCCCCGAATGAAAATACTTTCTCAATCCCTGATAATAGTGTAGGGTAGCCTCCATCCGGTGGTCACCATCCAGGAATAGCAAATCGATTTTTCCTCTTAAAGGATGGTAATGCGAGATAAAATCATCGAAAGTCTCGCAATGCACTATTACATTTTTCAATTGAAGAGAATCTAATACTTCAACTGCCTGCGCTGCAACTTCAGGATCACCTTCAACTGTATGAACATAGGCATCCGGTGCTCCGTGTGCATAATATGCCGTTGATATTCCAAGTGAGGTGCCTAATTCAACAATATGATTCGAATTAGAAAAAGCAGCAAGCCTGGACATAAACCTGCATTGAAACGGATAACTCAGTGAACTTTTAGCAATTTGGGAGATTGCCACTTTTTCCTCTTTAGGTTGATATACTGAGCCAGCGCCAAAATCCCTTCTTGAAATGGATTCTTGGCAATTGAGCAATTCGTTTCTTTTAGACTCAATTTCTTTAAAGGACAAATTCCCTGGTTGATCCTCGCAGCAGTGGGTAAATAATTTGAATAAGTAAGGAGAATGGAAAGCGCTCCACTTTCGTGATCTAAGGAAATACGAAACAAACTGAAGTGAAGTATACGTCCGTCCCATCTGGACAAAGTAAAGATTTGTTTAGCATTTTAGCGTAGTTAACCGAAACCCAATAGCATCTATGCCTGCCTGCCTTCCACTTGTCTGCTTCCCGACATTTTATAAAAGGAGGTTTGGAAAGGGAATAGTACATTTGTTCCCATCCATTTTCAAACAAGTTTAACATGATGAGGACCGTTACTTTCCTGGCTATTCTGCTTAGTATTTTTACTTCTACTGCTTTTTCCCAGGCACAATTCGACAACCGGAATGACCTTTTGGCTGATAAGAATATCCATAGTGCCGTACCGGTAGGTATCGCGGATATGAATGGAGATGGTCTTGACGATATTGTGTCATTAAATTTTGGCTCAACTCTTTTTATCCAATATCAGACTGCTGATCCTGCAAGGCCTTTCGTTCGTTATGAAGTTCCTTTATTTGTAGATAATGCTGAACAAAACGACATCTGTATTGCAGATTTCAATAATGATGGTGCCAATGATATTTTAGCAGTAGGTTCATATGACAGGGTCAAAGTTTTATACAGTGTGCCTAATACCTATTCGTTTAACCTGACCCACATTGTCGTTGACATTTTCTTTTCGCAAGGAGCATCCGCCGGAGATTTTAATCATGATGGTTGGGTAGATGTTGTCATGCTCAATGATAACGGGTTAAATTATACCTTAATGAATGATGGAACTGGGACTCTTGTAGAACAGGACTTGTTTGATTTCGTAACTGTACCTCCATCTGATAATTCCGGAAATTATGGATCTGTCTATACGGACTTCGATATGGATGGCGACAATGATTTTTATATTGCCAAATGCAGGCAAGGCGTAAATAATCCAAACGATCCCAGGAGAATAGATGCACTCTTTGTCAATGACGGACACGGTAATTACACTGAAGATGCGGCTACGTATGGTTTAGCTGACGGACGCCAGACCTGGACGGCGGATTTTGGGGATATTGATAATGATGGTGACCTCGATCTTTTTAAGACGCAGCATGATGTGATCAGCGAACTTTTTGAAAATATCAATAATGATACGTTCATCAATATCACTCCATCAACAGGTCTTGTCATAGGGGGTGTCCCCTTGCAAGGAATGTTCAGGGACTTTGATAATGATGGTTTCCAGGACATCCTCGTCAGTGGTGATCGTCTCGACTACTATCATAACAATGGGGATAAGACATTTACGAAAGTAGAATCTTTCGGCTCAGTAATTTTCGGAACATTTGCGCTTGGCGATCTAAACCATGATGGTTTTACCGATGTATATGCATCAAGAGTCATCCCTTTTAACAATCCCGATCCCCAACGTGAAGACATCCTGTTTCTGAACCAACCAAATGATAACCATTACCTTGGTTTAAATCTAAAAGATACTCATGGCAATCCTTCTGCTATCGGAGCGATGGCCTTGTTGTATGGTCCATGGGGTATCCAGGTCAGAGAGGTGCGAGGTGGTGAGCAGTATGGCATATCCAGCGGTCATAGTATCCTTTTTGGTTTAGGTGAACAGACTACATACGATAGTCTCGTCATCCGTTGGGCAGATGGTGAAAGGGAAAATTTCGGAATTCTCGATACAGATAAAACATGGACATTAACTAGGGGAGCGTGTAAGAAATTACCACTGGAGATTCTTGATCCATTAGTGGTGCTTTGCCAGCAGGATACACTGACCATTCGCCTGGAAAGTGCACTGCCTTTGATCAGGTGGAGTGATGGCTCAACAGCAGATTCACTTGTGATCACACATGAAGGCATATATTATGCTATTCTCCAGGATATGGATGGATGCATTGTAAATACGAATCCGCTTGAAGTTGGTATTAACCCAGACACCATTAAGCCCATTATTTTTTACGACAATAACACCAAGCTATGCGGTGGAGAAGAAGTATTACTTTCCCTTCCTGCCGGTCAATCCTACCAATGGTCAACTGGTGATACTACGCAGACTATTCAAGCCAAACAAACCGGAGATTATTATGCTCTTGTAGAAGGGTATTGCGACTGGTTAGAATCGGATACTGTTCATCTTGACTTCCTTGTACCAGAAGTGCCTGTAACAACAAATGATACTTTTAAACTTGGCGAATCCGCCATCCTGACGGCAACCGGAGACAATGTGCAATGGTATGCAGATCCATTTCGTATGAATTTCCTTGGAAGCGGTAATAGTTTTCAAATGGACAACCTCACAGATACTGTAACCATATATGCCGATAATACGGCAATACTTGAAGGACAGGATTTCCAGGTTGGACCTGCACAACATACAGGATTGACTAAGTACAATGCCAATTTTGTAAATGGGGGATTATTGTTTGATGTGATAGAACCAATCATCCTTCACCAGGTGACCATTTTCACTGATTCTGCAGGTACCAGGATCATTGACATTAATGATGGGCAGAATTTCTTTTATGAATTTCAAACTGAACTGCAACCAGGTACTAATGTGGTTGATTTGGAAATTGGACTTGACATTGGTTCTTATACCATCACCACGAATACAGAAATGAATAACCAGGAATTCGGAGTAAACAGTCCGTATCTATGGCGTACTGAAGACAACCTGACTTATCCCTATGAAATAGCGGGCATCGTGTCCATTACCAATTCAACATATGGTGAGGATTACTTTTATTATTTCTATGACTGGAAAGTCTCTACCGTACCTAAGAGCTGTAGAACAGAACTTGTTCCTGCAACAGCAGTACTGGATCTTCGAACAGCTACAAACGAACCAGGTGTAAGGGATCAAGTGATCATGATCACTCCTAATCCTACAGAAGGCATGTCAACGCTTACGATCAGGTCCGAAGGGAAATGTGAGATTGAAATAATGAGTATGGACGGTTCACGTTTCTTAGTACAACAAGAAATGGCATTGCCAGAAAATTCTTTTGAACTTGAATTGTCCAATTATCCATCTGGAATTTACCTTGTCAAAGTTATTCAGAATGGAAAGTTGTTCACACAGAAAGTGATCAAGTTATAGAACCGTAAATGGTTTGATGCCTGCGATTTTGTTTTCAGTAAACAAAGCAAAGTAATATACACCTTGCCTGATCGTGGGCAGTAAGGAAATATCTTCACTCAAGGGACCAGACTGGATTTTCCGGCCATTGATATCTATGATTGAATATGTCCATTGACGTGACAAATCAATTTGCTCCGTAAAAGAAATGTGAAGCATTGCTCCATAAACAGGATTAGGTGAAATAACGATAGCGGTCAGTGATCCAATCAGTGACGTGGATGAAGTGGATAGATCAATGCTATCGATTTCGATTTCATCAATGGTTTCAAAATGCCTGTTATAGCCCTCATACATGGTTTTGAAATGAGCGACCAGGTCAATAGTGTCATTCTCGAAAAGATCTGCCATCCATCGTGACGGTAGCGTCTGATAATGCATAGCAATAGAAAGATCTGCCTGGCCTTTATGACCATAAAGAGGAATCCTGTACTCGATACTGTCCACTCCTTTAAAACTATTTATTCCAAAATCTGGATCATCTTGTGCTGTGCCCCAAACAGCTACTGTATCGTATGCGGAATGATTCCGGGAAAATCCAGTGGGCAGAAGCCGATTGTCTTTAAGCGGTTGGTATGCAGCATTAAGTCTCGTCGTAAGTTGTCCGCTAAGATCTGACATGACCATTTCATAAATCTGGACATCGTTCTCTGACCGTGATACCTGGTGGTGAGTTTCAAAAGGATGATCTCTGCCAGTTATATTCCCAGCCTCATCTAATGCTCCATTCTTATAGATAACTTCCTTTGTATTTCTGTCCTGTAATGTTAATTCCATCCATGCTAACCTGCTGGGATAACCAGAGGGTAGTTTATGTCCTGTTTTGTTTTTAACCACCAGGGTTACATACAGGGTATCCCCATATACATAAAGTGAA
>DASXWI010000499.1:0-2968 GCA_036503755.1 Saprospiraceae bacterium
AATTTTGCCGGATTTCACAGCATTATCCAGGTGCTCATCTTCTTTAGATGATTTCGTGATTAGTTTTTGATCCGGTGGTATGGGCTGTCCGGCATCGACCCAGGCAGTGTACCAGGCATCACCGAGAGCTTTCACGGCGACGCGGAAACGATCCTCAACCATTTTATCCATGGCCAGATGATAAGCTTGTGCATAAGCTGGACATTGAGTTCTGATGTTTTGATTCATCCGGTCCTCAAAACAAAATTGCTTGTCTGTAGGGAAAGTCAGGCGAAGTTCTTTTTCAAGGGCGAGGACTCGATCAACTTCTGCATGGCTGCTTAACACGAGAGCCCAAAAATAATCCACAGGATCTTCTATATAAGTTGCAGTACCTACGACCATATCAAAATCATCAACTGCAAATAATTCAGGGATCCGGCTTTCCCAAAAAGCATGTATACCATCCTGGCCGGTAAGCTGTCCATTGTAATTAGAAGTCGTATGCAAGGGCACACAAGCATCTGCAATATAATGTCCGAGTTCAGCAGACACACGCATGACTCTTTCAGGATCATTCTTTTTGAAAGCATCCGTTAGCCTTCGTTGCATTACCTGCAAGTGATAAGGGACAATCCCATGTTCGGAAAATACATCATGCAAGAATATCTCCGAGGTTCCTTTGCATTTGATATCAGGAAAAAGCAGCGTAAAACTGTCACAAGGAATAGTTGCTACATCATCATAATACTGCCGGAGGTAGTGCTTTCGAACTAATTCAATCCGACCTTTATAATTGCTTATTGTATCAGACCAATTTTCATGTGGAATAGCTTCCAACAATGTAATGGTATCGCTACCCTGGACCTGGAAGGCTTCAATATTCAGCGCAAGCGCCTGATCCCAGTATCGCGGCATATGATCAAAGGTCAGGCTACCCCAATGATCCAAATCTATATAATGCCTTACCGCTTCATGTTTAGTAGCGTAGCGTCGTTTGTCAGGATCAACAGCATGATCAGCAATAAAATCAATGTTGGGTTTATACCAACCCATCATCTCGGTGGGTACGGTATAAACAGCTACCCTGTTGATCAAACGATGACCAAAAAAGCCCCATGGAGGAGCAGGCAAAAGGAGTGCCAGATATAATACAAAAATTTTGATCATTGACCAAAAAAATAACCATAAGATCTGAAGGCTCCTTTTAAGACTTCATGTTGCCCGATCATAAAGTCTTTGCCTTCATAATGAATGAAATACCTGCTTACAGTCGGTGAAAATTCAGATGTCCCCGGTGCCCCAACCGGATAAAATTTCAGTACGGAAGTACGATCGGGATAAATCATCTTCATTTCCAGCCAGGGGACCATTTGCAGAATGCTGTCCTTTTCCTGTGCATCATTCAGATAATCTTCACATGCCAGTTGGCTAAGTATGGTCAGATAAGATTTAACCTCGTTTGATGGATCACCTTTAAGTCTTGGTGTTGTAGAATACATTGGTTCCACTTCATATCCCATTCCTTTCTTATAAGCTACAAAGGAATGCTGATGCTGTTTAGGATAATCTACTTTCAGAGTATCGATCTTATCATTATCCTCCATCCAGAACCGTACATCACGCCAATCAATAGGAGCTAATGCATATCGGGCTCGCATACCTCCATCGAAACCTGGTTGGATGAGGCAGTATGGCTGTGAAGATCCCTCTTTCATAAAAAAAGTACCTCGCTCATCCTGCGTCACACCACCAACATAATAGTTAAGTAATTCCTTTCCCTCAAGATCAAAAATTTCAACATGAATTCCGGATACAGCCATGCTGGGAATGATGTGTTCAGTAGCCGCCCGATTTGGAATATGATCAAGATGTTGTTGCTTTATCCCATTGAGTAGATGATCAATATTGGATTGTCTTACCCGGTGATGATCATTGATCGTCCAATGGTCTCCTGCTCGTTTCAAATCAGATCTTGTACCATCCTTTTGGGTCAAAATGATTCTTCCAATGGTTGAGATATTCTCAATCTTAAAATTACTTTCTGCCCGGTCAATGGTAGTTGACTTGTCTCCTTTGTTTTTATAAATATAGAAGACTACCGCCGCAGCTAGCAGAACACCAATCAGGAGATAAATATTTCTTTTCATTCTTCTCTTTTCATTTTTCGATGAGACACACCCATCGCTAAACACTTCGATGGGCTCCACCCATCGCTAATTTATGTCAGCCTTTCAGGCTTTTTACTCACAACTCACAACTCACAATTCGATGGGCTACACCCATCGCTAAGGGATGTCAGCCCTTCAGGCTTTTAATGGAACCTCACGTTCCATTCTTCTTTTGTATTCTTCACTCTTCACTTTTCACTCTTCACTTATCTATACCCATCGCTAATTTATGTCAGCCTTTCAGGCCTTTTACTCACAACTCACTGCTCACTGCTCACTACAATTTTGAATACTTTCTTTTCCTGATAAACTGATAAACCATCCCGAAAACGAGAATAAATGCTAATGGACCGAATATGTTGATTAATTGCCACTTGACTCCTTCTTTTTCAGCTTTTACAGCATTGAGCAACCGAAGTTTGATATCCTTGGATCTTGCTTCCAAAACACCGGTGTCATCTAACATATATTCTATCGCATTCAAAAGGAAATCCCGGTTTCCAGTGAAAGAAGTATTCTCATACTTATTGAACCCTAACGGAGCAATTTCACCAGAAGTGGAATTAATCAGGTTCTTAATAATGTCACCATCTGACACCACCAAAACTTTGGCTGAATCTCCACTTTCCTTATAACTCAAACCAGCGTTTTTCAGCACATCCATTTGCTCGTTGCTTAACCTGTTCCGATAAAGTGACTGAAATGGTCCTTCAAGCATAACTGCAAATGGCTGTGGTCCTTTATTAAACAATTTCGGATCAGGTTGTTCACGAAGAATATCGAAGTTCAGTCGTACAGGCGTCAATTGAATGCGGCTA
>DASXWI010000500.1:0-3113 GCA_036503755.1 Saprospiraceae bacterium
ACCACTATCTCTTGCCATAGGAAGGCTTGAGCGGCGTGAAAATTCCTTGATCAACTCAGCAATGATCACCACTCCACCATCCTGACGAAGCGCTACTTGTTGTACAGTAAAATCGCTAAGTCCACGTGATGCAGATACATCTCGTCCACTGACTTCACTTAAGAGCGTTTCATCAAAGGGGAGCATGGTCAATTGTTGAATCACCCCTTTCCGGTATCGAAGAAAATAAAAGCCTTTTGCTCTCGCTGTATTTCGCTCACCAGCCAAACCTGTAACCACCAGGCATTGCTGAATATGATCATAGACAGCGTAAATATCGAAGGCTTGTAAATCTCCAATGCGCACGGTATCATAGACAACATAGTTGGCTGCTGAAGCAGAACTAAAAATATGCAGATACTGAATTTTCTGTTGTGGGTTCTGGGACTTCATGGGGAGATAAAACTCCCCATCATTGGTGACAACTAAAGGCCTGAAATCCTGGAGTAATTTTTTTCCTTCAAAGTTGATGGATTTCACCCAAAGGATTTCCAGCATCCGCAAATCATAACTATACATCAATACTCCTTCGTTGTCTTCCTTCACCAGGACAACTTTGGATTTATCTTCTGAATCTTGCATCAAAAAACGGGGCACAATAAAAATATTCTTGTACACCGCCAGTGTTGTAGTATCTAACAGGTTGACCTCATGGGAAAAAGATTTATGCCTGACGTAGTAATCTCCCCGAACACGTGTGCCATAAAGGACATGGAACCGGTCTTCATGCGCCACGATTCCGATGATGTCAGCTCTGCTATCGCTTAAGAAAATTTCCCGCTCCCATTTCAGATGAAGCTCTTCGTCAAATGCCTGTACATAAAACGCATGTCCTCTATCCCGGAAAAGGAGAAGATCTTTTTCAACCCATCCCAATATTGTGTAGGCATAATCATTTTTAAGCTGAAGCTCTTCGGAAATGGCTATTACTTGCGCCTTTCCGCTTTGAGGAATAATGCAGTAAAATATCGAAAGGAAAATGAGCAGGCTGTGTCCCGTGATCTTACAGAACAATGCCTTAATTGGGTAATATGAACTGTGCCCTTTAATACGGGAAAGGTAGTCCCATTTTGAGTAAATGACAAGCCAGGAACCGACAGAAGAATGACTTTTTGAAGACAACCATGGCGGTTAGACCTGAACCTGTATTTTTACCCCACAAAAATCAAAACAACATGACCCAGTCATCTATCATTGAATGTGTTCCCAATTTCAGCGAGGGACGGAGACCAGAAGTAATTGAGGCAATAGCGCAGTCCATCCGCCAGGTAGAGGGTGTTAAACTACTGGATGTCGATCCGGGCCGGGCGACCAATCGAACAGTCATGACCATGGCAGGGGCTCCGGACAGAGTGATTGAAGCCGCATTTCAGGCTATTTTGACGGCCGCTTCATTGATTGATATGCGTCAGCATACCGGGGAACATCCTCGAATGGGAGCTACCGATGTTTGTCCTTTGATTCCGATTTCAGGGATTAGTATGGAGGAAACCGCAAAATACGCCCATCAGCTAGCAAAGA
Source organism: Saprospiraceae bacterium (assembly GCA_036503755.1). Taxonomy (GTDB): domain Bacteria; phylum Bacteroidota; class Bacteroidia; order Chitinophagales; family Saprospiraceae; genus Opimibacter. Next base: position 1,561 of record DASXWI010000500.1, read on the forward strand.
GGGTAGGCGCAGAATTGGGGATTCCAGTATATATGTATGAAGCTGCTGCCACCCGTCCGGAAAGGAAGAACCTTGCGACCATCAGGGCTGGAGAGTATGAAGGTTTTGCAAAAAAGATGGAACAAGCGGAATGGAAACCTGATTATGGCCCTTCGGTTTTTAATGAAAAAGCAGGAGCAACCGTCATTGGCGCCAGGGATTTTTTGATTGCGTATAATGTCAATCTCAATACACGTTCTGAACGCAAAGCGAATTCAGTAGCATTTGATATCCGGGAGAAGGGACGTATCAAAAGAATAGGCAATCCTGTCACAGGAGAAATCATCCGGGATAAGGATGGTGAGCCAATACGTGAAGAGGGTATGTGCAAAGGAGTGAAAGCGATTGGTTGGTACATTGCTGAATATGGCACGGCACAAGTCTCCATGAATATTACAGATACTAATTTAACCGCCTTACACACCGCTTTTGATGCATGTGTGACGAGTGCAACTTCAAGAGGATTGAGAGTGACTGGATCTGAATTGGTTGGACTGGTTCCTTTACAAGTGATGCTTGATGCAGGAATGCATTATTTAAAAAAGCAGGGAATATCGCAAGGTGTATCTGATGCTGAGTTAATTCATATTGCTGTAAAGAGTATGGGCCTCGATGAGTTAGCTCCTTTTAATGCGAAAAAGAAAATTATTGAATACCTGCTTCAGGATGCGGAAGGATTGTTGACGGGTCTTTCTATGGCATCCTTTTCAGAAGAGCTTGCTGCGGACTCTCCAGCGCCTGGAGGTGGATCGGCAGCAGCTTATGCCGGAGTACTTGCTGCTTCACTTGGAACGATGGTTGCCAATCTCAGCGCTAACAAACGCGGATGGGAAGAAAAGCATGATTATTTTTCTGAATGGTCAGTGAAAGGACAGGATGCACGGAAAAAACTTTTGCAAATGGTCGATGAAGATACACAGGCTTTCAATTCCCTGATGGAAGCTTTCCGATTACCCAAGGAAACGGATGTTGAAAAGAAAGCAAGACAAGCAGCCATTGAAAAAGCAACACTACGCGCCACGTATTCACCACTCAATATGATGCGTCTTGCCAGTGAGCAGTTTCCATTACTAGATGCCATGACTACCGAAGGAAATCCAAACTCTGTTTCTGATGCAGGTGTTGGTGCTATCCTAGCCCTTGCAGCCGTCGAAGGAGGTTGGTTAAATGTAATGATCAATCTTAGTGGTCTTAAAAATAAAGCAACTGTTGAAGAAATAAAATCACAAGCAAATGAAATTCTTGAGAAGTCGAGAATTTGGAAAGAGAACATTTTTAATAAAGTAACAACAACAATCCAAATTTCGTAATTTTTGCTCACTGCTCACTGCTCACTGCTCACTGCTCACTGCTCACTACAATGTCCATCATAAGATCTGTCAACAACATAAGTCCCTCTTTCGGCAAAAACTGCTTCCTTGCGGATAATGCAGTTGTCATCGGTGATGTGGTCATGGGGGATGATTGTTCTGTTTGGTGGAGTGCAGTGGTAAGAGGAGATGTAAATGCAATAC
>DASXWI010000501.1:0-2776 GCA_036503755.1 Saprospiraceae bacterium
CAGGTTTTCTGTGGTGATATCCTGGATGTTTTTGCATTCATAGTGGATGGCAGCGTTGTTGACGAGGATATCTATTTTGCCAAATTTATCGACTGCTTTTTTTACAGCCGAAATACAAAAACGTTCTTTGGAAATGTCTCCTGCGATCAGGAGACACTTTCGTCCATACAATTGATTGATTTCTGTAGCCGTGGTTTTGGCATCTGTATGTTCGCTAAGGTATACGATCACGATATCAGCACCTTCTTTTGCATATAACAATGCTACAGCCTTGCCGATGCCACTATCCCCTCCCGTAATAAAGGCAACTTTATTTTTAAGTTTAGCAGTCCCTACTTTTTGTAAAGGATCGGTTTCAGGAACAGGTTTGAGTTTATACTCTACTCCCGGCCGTCGTTGGTGCTGCGGTTTGCGGATTGGTTTTTTTGGATTGGCCTTTTGCATACTATCAAAAGAAACGCAACAACCTCTATTTTGTTCGGCCGAAGTTAAACCTTCTTTGGTTCGCCCTTCTTACATTTAATTATATCCGTTGAAAGGCCTATTTGGATAACACGGAAATTGCCTTCCTTAAATTCTCCTAAATCATTACCATTAGCATCTGTAAGGTTTCCTTTAAACAGATAACTAATTCCATGGAGGTATCTGACGTCAATCCTGGTTGACTTCAGGATCCTATAACTTATGCCTGCCAAAATACTGAAGTCACCTTTCTCATATATATCCTCAAAAAGATCTGCATCAGGCTCCCTTTTTGTCTTTAATAAGGTGCCTGCTTCAATACCCGCCCCAATAGATATTGATTGATTCAATGCATAATTGCCCAACACTTGTAGATCCAGGTAATGGTGGTTCATTGTACCTGCAGGTTCATTTGGAGGAAAGGGTTCAAACTGCCAATTTTTAAGAGAATAAATCAGATTGGACACCAAAGAGAATTTGCCTTTTATCGGAATCTGAGATCGAAGGCCTGCATAATAACCTACTGCGCTGTTAGTTTCATCTAAATTTATTTTGGAAAAATTCACTCCTGCTGTTGCACCTAAGGTAGTTTGATCCTGGCTGAACACAGGGTTTAGAAAAAGTAGAGAAAATGATAAGAGGACGAAGTAATTTACTGGCTTCATTGGTAAGGGTTAGATTGAGTGAGTCAATGTTTACATCCTTCTTCAGAATGGATGACAGTAAAACGTCGTTCCTAAAAACTTAGTATCTGGTATGATTCACATAAACTCATAAACCTATAAACTGATCAACCTACTCCACTACCATCTTTCCCGACCCTACATTCCGTCCTACATTCCTAACCTGGTAAAAGTATAGTCCCGGATTAAAATCCTGTCTTCGCAATACGACTTCATTGCCCTCCAGTTCATACGTATGTACCAACTGACCCAGGGAATTAAATATATACACTTCAAAATCTCCTACTTCTGAACTATTGACTTTCAACAGAGATTGGCCATGAAGAGGATTTGGATGCAGGGTTGTTTCTACATGATCAATTTCCATTTGATCCACACCAGTCGTGAGGACGATGACATGGAAATTATCAGTACCAACACATCCGGCTGAATCAATCACGGTGAGATTATACATTGTTGTGGTATCCGGACTGGCCCAGGTGAATGGATCAGAAGGATCGGTAAGTCCTGCTTCCGGTGACCAATGATATTGGTACGGCGGTATCCCACCAAAAATGCTGATGTATAATTGCACACTATCTCCTTGCTGGATTGCACGTTCCTTTACATCCAATGTCCAGCCGTAATTTGAAAAATCAATCCTGACACTATCGCTGCAGGTCGTGCCTTCACTATCTGTCACTTCGAGGTGAAACACTAATGGATAGGAAAACCAATTTACAATCACTGGATTAGCACTCGTCGTATCCGATAAAAAATCGGACGCATAGTATTCAAACCAAGCATTCTGATAGAAGGTCGTCCACTTGTAACTAAAAGGAGGAACACCTCCAGTAACGACCGGTTGTTCTCCTAAGAAAAATGTGTCCTGTCCAAACCTAGAATCACAAAGAGCAGTATCCCGACCTGCATGAACTTCGCAAGGAATAATGATGACCAGGTCATCACCATTGCAATCTTCATCAATTCCATTATTGGGGATCTCTGCGGCACCAGGATAGATGCCGGCATGCTGGTCATTACAATCTACCGAATAGGATGCGCCATCCATATCTGTATCAATGTTATTGGGCGATACCGCGAAATGATAATAGAGCTCACGGAAATAACCTTCCCGCCAGGCGTAATTATGATTGTTCCAGTATTGCAGGCGGAAATACGAGCTATCTATTTTGAAATGCAATCCTTTGTACAGACCATCCACAATTTTCAACCTGTGACATCCTGGTTTGGTGGGAAGTAAGGTGTCTGTATAAATCAAGCCATCCAAATATGATTCCGAATGAAAAGGAACCAGGGTCGTATCGTTATACAACCCGCCGCCATTTGTACCGACCAAGGGATTTCCTCCTGATTTCAAAATCGTATTATCTGCATCAGTATATTCCCAATATAACCGGTCGGCATCATTCATGAGCCGTATTTGAGCGATGTATCCTGAACCCAATGCATTCGCCGGACCACTGATGAAAGCATAATTCTTATTGTTGGCCACTTGTTGATCCACCAACCCGTTTATATCTGTGGCTTCAACATACAATCGGGCATCGCTCATAAATTGGAATGCAGGAACTGGAACAGTGATCATTTGATTTGGAGGCAGAGCACCTGACCACGCCTGCGTTTGTAAA
>DASXWI010000502.1:0-7247 GCA_036503755.1 Saprospiraceae bacterium
CTACACTGGCGACATAAGCATCCCGGAGGCAGTTGTATCTCACGGTATTATCATACACAAGATATCCCATGCCGCCGACTGCTCCCCAGACGAAAGGAACACGCAAATAACTCTTATTATAGATCTGACCTGTACCTGGAATGATCAAGCTCATGATCATTGCTTTCCCGGGTTTGCCGCTGAATATGGAACCCTTCTTCTCTTTACTTTGGATGGTATCCCCCTGGATGATCAGCGTGTCTGCTGCGGTGCTGTCAATGACCACTTGTGCCTTGCCGGATTGATAAAGACCAATCAGCAAAAGAAATACCTTGATAAATCTGTGCACTTGCTTCATCATACAGCAAAAAGGATGAAATAGGGTAGATGGTCTGCAGTTATTCGTTTGAGTCAATATCTTCAAACAGATCGAGGAGATAGTTCAATTCTTGAACAGTTTTGAAGGGTATTTTAATCTGGCCACTTCCATTCTCCTGATAGTTTAATTCCACTTTAACGCCTAGCTGTGATCTTAATTGCTGTTCAATCTTCCTTATATCTGCAGTTTGAATCGATCCTTTTGTTTGTTTTCCAGGGTCAGTTTTCTTTTTTATACTCACCGGACCACCCTGGTACTTCGCTACCAGTTTTTCAGTTTCCCTCACACTCAGTTCTTTTGAAATGACTTCACCCAATACCATTAGTTGAGAACTCACCTCTTCAAGTCCGGCTATACACTTGGCATGACCTAAACTGATTTCTTCTTTCCGCAAAGCATCTTGCACTCTTGGGGGCAACTTTAATAAGCGGAGGAAATTGGAAACAGTACTTCTTTGCTTACCGACGCGCGTTGACAACTCTTCATGCGTCAATTTACATTCGTCGATAAGGCGTTGAAGACTGAAAGCCATTTCCATTGGATTCAGATCTGCGCGTTGGATATTCTCCACAATCGCCATTTCCAGCATTCCCTGGTCATCAGCTAACCTGATATACGCGGGTACACTTTTTAAGCCCGCCTTCTGTGCAGCTCTCCAGCGACGTTCACCTGCAATAAGTTGGTATTTACCTTCATGAAGTCTTCTTAGGGTGAGGGGTTGAATGATCCCGTGTACCCTGATCGATTGAGCCAACTCATTCAAGGCATCTTCATCAAAGTCCGTCCTGGGCTGAAATGGATTAGCCTCTATGGCTTCCACAGGCACTTCAAGAGTCTCTTTCGTCAATTCCTTTAATTCCTGGCCCGTAGGTGCAGTTCCCCGTTCATCTATATTCGTCAGTAAGGCTCGAATGCCTTTCCCGATTTGCATTTTATTCGTCTCTTTTGACATTTATTAGTTTAATGAATAGCTGTTATTAATTTGAATCGTCAGTCGTCAGTCGTGAATCGTGAGCAGTGAGCAGTGAGAATTTGAAAGGTAAAGTTCAGGATTTAAAGTTTATTAATGTGTATCGTGCGTCTCCAGTCTTACGTCTATCGTGTCAAGTCTAGAAGCTAGAAGCGGAAGACTGCAGACTTCATGCATTACCCGTTGTGGCCACTGCGTCGTTATTTCGTTTCAGGAATTCCATAGCTAGTTGCATGAAATTCATACTGCCAGTGCTAGCCGCATCATACATGATCACCGGGGCTTTCATACTGGGTGATTCGCTGATCTTGCTGTTTCGGTGGATGATCGTTTGGTAAAGCGGATCGGTGATATTCGTACGTACTTCTTCAAGAATCATGTTCGCCAACCTGAGGCGACTGTCATACATAGTCATGATGATTCCTTCAATCTTCAGTTTTGGATTCAGATGTTCCTTCACGAGGGTGATGGTGTTTTTCAATTTCTGTAATCCCTCGAGTGCGTAGATTTCGGTTTGAATGGGGATAATGACCCCATCCGCTGCAGTCAATGCATTGACAGTAAGTAAGCCTAAAGAAGGCATACAGTCAATCAGGATATAATCGTAATCATCCCGGATCTTTTCCAATACTCCTTCAAGCACATTCTCTCTTTTCATTCTTGACACCAACTCCAATTCTGCTCCGACCAGGTCTATATGAGAAGGAAGGATAAAAAGGTTAGGCGTATTGGTGGGGAGAATTGCTTCTGCTGCAGGTACATTGTTGATGATGCAATCATAGATGGTAGGCTGCCCAGGTGTTGTGACAATGCCGAGGCCTGACGAACAATTGGCCTGGGGATCTCCATCGACAAGAAGGACCTTCTTTTCAAGGATGGCCAGGCAAGCTCCCATGTTAATGACTGTAGTGGTCTTCCCAACCCCTCCTTTCTGATTTGCTATGGCTATAATCTTTCCCAAAATGCTATCTATGCTTTGCCCTGACTTTCTTCAGGGGCGCAAAAATACGCCTAATGGCACAACATTTGACCCGCTGGCTTGTAATAGAGGCCAAGACTTGATAAATTATGATAACGGTAGTCCAGGGGACCAACAGGCCCGATAGTAATACAGAGTACATTTCCCGGCATATCGGCCAGTTACTGGAGACCTATTATCAAGGGTCAGTGGGATATGTGAGTATGGCTGACCTGGTACCTGAAATGATCGGAAGTGCCCTATATGCCAAGAATGAAATTCCGGAAAAGCTCATTCTTTTGCAGGATCAGTGGATGGTCCCTGCCGAAAAATTTATCTGGATCCTTCCTGAATACAATGGCAGCTTCCCGGGAATCCTAAAATTCTTCATTGATACTCTTTCAGTTCGCAAATACAACGAAACCTTCAAACTCAAGAAATCAATGCTGGTTGGCATTGCGACTGGTCGCTCGGGCAATATCCGGGGCATGGACCACCTGGCTGGAATTCTAATGCACATGAAATCAGTTGTTTATCCACGAATGCTTCCAGTAAGTCGTGTAAGTGAGTTGATGGATGACCATGGCCGGCTCCACCACGAGCCAACTCTCATTACACTTGAGGATCACATTAAGGGATTCATTGATTTTTAGGTTTAATCGCCTTTCCCAATGCCCATAAATTCAGGGTTTTACATGATAGAACCCGCAGATAATCATCAAGGTATATACTGAATTTAATATTTATTTCTAAAGGATTGAAACATAGCGAATAAACCTCCGTTTATTTGCGGTGTTATTACAGGGACCTGTTCCTGCCTTAACAATTACGTCTTAACTCTTTTATTAACAACAAACTAAATTATGAAGACCATTAAATTCTTTTCTTTTATCATGTTAGTCTCCCTTGCATGGGTGGCTTGCAAAGACACAAGCAACACCACTACTGAAGCTGATGCAGCAGCAGTATTGGCAGATTCAGTATTCACTGCTACAAAGCAAACGACACTGACACAAATTAGTGCTCTTGAGCAGGCACTGGTTACCAAGATCGCAGAATTGGAAGCAGCAGTTGCTACAGCAACTGACGCTACTAAGGCTGACCTTGAAACACAGTTAGCTACTTTCAAGCAGTACCAGGCAGATATCCAGGCTGTCAATACTAAGGTGAATGAAGCAACAGCAGAAAGCTGGGCTACAGTAAGCACCGAAGTTGAAAATGTACATATGACAGTTAAGTCAGCTATTGTCTCTTCTACAAGCCAGGCACCAGCGACTCCAAGTCAACTGACGAATTAATACATTGGGTGAGATTGTAATAGTCTTTTGAGCCGCCTTTGGGCGGCTTTTTTTTTGCCCTTTAGTTGGCATTGAACTACATTTTCTACAGATCTGAAATTCGAAATAAAACCCCCATTAACCTATTATTGTTTCTTGCTTAAATCCCAGCATTAAAGGAGAGAAATCTCTAGTACTCCGAAAAGGATTAGCTTCCAAAAATAAACCATTAATCAATTATTATAGTATTGATTAATAGATGATTATGTTATAGTTAATCAAGTAGCGCTAAAATAGATTTTTCTTGAAATCCTAATTTTTCGCCCCCGGTACACAAGACAGGATTGGCTATCAAATTGCTACCATGCTTTAACAGGATTTGAACAAATAGGGCTCATAATATTTTCTATTTATGGGTGCATGGCTGAATGTAAATTGAAAGAAAATTGACGCAATAAACTTTGCCCTGATAATCAAATTGTTATATTTGTCCCCCCGCGATGTCCTTAGAAAAGACTTAATATGGAAGTACTGGCAGTGCCTATGAGTAAAGATGAAGAGCTGATAAAAAAGATATTGGTTACCTGGGTGGCCAAGAATGGCTATTCAGAAGTAAAGGCTAATATTGAGGGTTATGATACCCCAGGAGGCTTAAGTAATAAGGAAAGTGATGACAAACTGATCCCTGATATCTCAGCTATTAAAAGAGGAGGTCGTTGGTATATTGAGGTCGTTCGTAAAGATGCAGATCCTGAAAAAACCGTCAGTAAATGGAAGTTGCTGAGTATCCTTGGAAAAAGCAGAGGCGGTGGATTAATCCTGATAGCACCTGCAGGCAGTTTTGCTTTTGCAGAACGCCTCACAAAAAAGCATGATATCGTGGTTCAGATTATCAAGTTCTGATACCAACACATAAAACAAAAAAAAAGCAGGATCATCGATCCTGCTTTTTTTTTGTTTTATGTTGATTTAAAGAACTTTAAGTAACTCCTCTTCAAGTGTATTTCTAGGATTAACAGCTGCGATTTTACCTTGACGGTCGATCAGGAATGTCTTTGGAATCCCGGACACACCATATTGCCTGACTGCCGGAGTATCCCATTTGGTCAATTCACTCACGTGATAGGGCCACATCAATTGATCTTTCTCGATAGCAGCAAGCCAGTTTTTCTTGGATTGTTCTAACCCAGCCTTGTATTGATCCTCTGAAGGATATCTTTCTTTAGAACGACCGTCGATTCCATCAAGAGAAACACTGAAGACCGTAAATCCCTTGTCTTTGTATTTGTTGTATATCTCTACCACATGTGGATTGGCTTTGCGGCAAGGGCCACACCAGGAAGCCCAGAAATCAAGTAGAACAACCTTTCCTTTCAACTCTGATAAGGCATAACTTTTTCCATCAGGACTTTTCATCGAGATTTCCGGAGCAGCCATACCTACCTTGATCATTTCTGCAGACTGTCCCTGCATAGCAGATTGTTCGAGTCCGGCTGCGAATGTTGCATACTGTGCGGTGTATTCGTGATTAGGGTATTTGGTGGCCAGCAATGTTGCAGCCGTTTTATGAATGTCATAAAACTCAGGTCTGTTGCCAAATGCATTAATAGCCATCTGCATTCCGGCCATGGGGTAAGGCGTATTCTTAATATAGTCCTTTACATCGTCAGCCGTAATTCGTCCGGTTGAAAGCAAGGCCATAGCATCCATAAAGTTTTTAGCGCTTTCAGAGCCTCTCACTTCAATATCATTTGTGCGCATGCCATCTAATGTTCCTTTCACAGTCACTGTAGAAGATGCATCTTCAAGTATAAGGAAAGTCTTGCCTGCACCTATTCGAAGCCTGTAAATAGCAGGAGGTATGGTCTCCTCCATTTCAAGGGAGAAGTCACCATTTGCATCGGTATCACCTTGGCTGACCACAATGGTGTTGCTGTTAGGGCTCATTTTATCCAGGTACACCTTCATGTTAGGGGCGTCTGTAATGGTCCCTGTGACGGTTGTGCCTTTTGAAGTAATCGCCCCGCATGAAGCGATACTGATTATAAAAAGGAGAAAAAGGCCAATGCTCAGATTTTTCATACGTGTTAACAGGTTTGAAATTTATTGTTCAAGAATGTTGGATAGTGCATTTTGATAAAGGGTCTTCCACGATCCGGTATCGCCAAAATCTAAATCATCGATTGCTATTCCATGCTCGGTTACTGTTCCTAAACGCACAACAGGTATACCTTGTTTACGGAGCAGGTCCTCGGCTTTGGTTAAATTTTCCTTATCCAAGGAGATGACGATTCGTCCCTGGCTTTCACTGAACAGCGAAAGGTCCTTCCTGACACCCGAAGGTAATTGAACCGCATAGCCTAGAGAACCAGCCACAGCGCTTTCAGTTAAGGACACAAATAGCCCGCCTTCAGAAATATCATGCGCTCCGGATAGTAACCCATTTGTGATCAGGGCCGTGATAGCTTCATGTAGTTTAAACTCATTATCCAGGTTGAATTCAGGACAAGGGGTTAAACGCTGACCATGAATTTCTTTGATATAAACGGAGCTATCCATGTTGGTTGGCAAAGTGCCTAACATAAGGATCACATCACCCGCTTTTTTAAATGATAAAGTAGTAGCATGTTCTTTATGCTCTACAAGACCAACCATTCCAATTGTAGGTGTTGGGAAAACAGGTTCTGTACGATCACCTAAAACAGACTGGTTATAAAAGCTGACATTACCCCCAGTAACAGGCGTTCCGTATTTCCGGCAAGCTTCACCCATACCTTTGATGGCATTTACAAATTGATAGTAAACCTCAGGATTATGCGGGTTACCAAAGTTCAGGCAATTTGTAACTCCCAATGGAAGTCCTCCTGAGCACCTGATGTTTCTTGCAGCTTCTGAAACCGCAATCATTGCTCCTTGATAAGGATCTGCATGTACATAAGTACTGTTGCAATCGACAGTTACTGCAAGTGACTTGTCTGTATTTTTCAAACGAACAATTGTTGCATCCGCAGGATCATTTGTATTTGTATTACCTGTACGAACTGTATGATCATATTGTTCGTAGACCCAACGCTTCGAAGCGATGTTAGGGGAGGAGTATATTTTTTTCGCTAAGGCCACTAACTCAGTATCAGTAGGTACTGGTGGGTTGAACGAACGAATTTCATCCATATAAGCTGGACGCGAAAATTCTCTGTCATACACAGGAGCACCACCTCCAAGTACAAGAGAGAAAGCAGGAACATCGGCCACTTTGACACCATGCCTGAAATATTCAAGTCGACCTGTATTTGTGACCTCTCCGATTTGGGCACATTCAAGATCCCATTTATCGAAGATGGCTTCAATTTCTTTTTCTCTTCCTTTTTTGACGACTACAAGCATGCGCTCCTGGCTTTCAGAGAGGAGGATTTCCCAGGCATGCATGTTTTGTTGACGAGTTGGTACCAGGTCAAGATTGATGATCATGCCCGTCTCGGACTTAGCACTCATTTCTGAGGTAGAGCAGGTGATACCGGCTGCACCCATGTCCTGCATGCCGACAACAGCGCCTGTCTTTATTATTTCTAAGGTTGCCTCAAGAAGCAGTTTTTCCTGGAAAGGGTCACCAACCTGAACAGCAGGTAGATCCTCTGCGGAATTTTCGGTTAGATCGGCCGAAGCAAAGGTTGCTCCATGGATGCC
>DASXWI010000503.1:0-2242 GCA_036503755.1 Saprospiraceae bacterium
TATGCTATCGGTAGCAGCAAGGTCCTTAAAGATGATAAGGGTGCAGATAAAAGAGCCAAGTACAGTGAGACTACCTATCCAGCCGGTACTTCCTTTTGGCAAATATTTTCCAAGCAATCCATTGACCAGGAATCCCAGCAAAGGAAGCAGGGGAATCATTAATCCCAGGAATGTAGTCGTGGTTGAATTCGTTAATGTTTGTTCCACATTCGTTTATTTATAGATCACGATAAAGTGATATCCTACCATTTTAATTTATTCAATACATCTATATCCGTACTGCCGATATTTCTAAATATGCTGATCAGCAATGCCAATCCTACTGCTACTTCCGCTGCTGCGACCACCATGATAAAGAACACAAAGACCTGTCCATCACTATTGCCACTATAGGATGAAAAGGCCACGAGCAATAGGTTGACGGAATTGAGCATAAGCTCAATGCACATCAGGATGATGATTGCGTTGCGCCTGAAGAGTACACCCATGATCCCGATACAGAATAAGAAGGTGCTGAGAAAGAGGTACCAGTTGAGCGGAACCATTTGAGCTGCTTGTTCCATATCAGTGTTTTTCTTTTTTAGAGAGTGCCACTGCCCCGATCATCGCTGAAAGAAACAGGATAGATGATATTTCAAATGGCAATAAATAATCAGTAAATAGCCGTTGACCAACATGTTGGACTAGTCCTTTGTCCGAAGGAGCAGGGAAAGCAAATTCTCCAAATGTTGTTGCTTTTAGAGATGCAAGCAGGGTTACAAACAACATACCTGCAGCAATCATCGCGGCAATCCTCAACTTACTTGATTTAGGTTGATCTGAATCTGTGTTGAGATTGAGGAGCATGACCACAAAGAGAAAAAGAACCATGATCGCACCTGCGTACACAATGATATGTGTGATCGCCAGGAACTGGGCATGGAGCAGAATATAGTGGCCGGCAATCGTAAAGAAACAGGCGATGAGCGACAGCACACTATACATGGGCTTTCGCGTAAAGACCACAATCAGCGCACTTATAATCGTGAGTGCTGAGAGGGAGAAGAAGAGTAGTTGGTTCATCCTTTTAATTCATCTTTCGATGATCAGATCACTTCCGGTGACAGATCATACATTCATTTCATAGTTCTTTTTTCGCTTGCCTATGTCTACACGCTTTTCAGGAGCGACTCCTTCCACCAGTAATTCTTTTCCATAGATAAAAGTCTTACGGGCATAATTAGAAGGAATAATCCTGTCGGTCAGGTATATGGCATCTTTTGGACAAGCTTCTTCGCAGAGGCCACAGAAGATACAGCGAAGCATATTGATTTCATATACAGCTGCATACTTTTCTTCCCTATAGAGATGCTCTTCACCAGGCATACGTTCTGCAGCCTCCATGGTGATTGCTTCTGCAGGGCAGGCAACTGCGCAAAGGCCGCACGCTGTACAGTTTTCACGACCTTCTTCATCACGCTTCAATACATGAACACCCCGATAGACCGGGGCGATTGGCCTGAGTTGTTCAGGATATTGGACAGTGGCTTTCTTCCTGAATATATGGCTGAAAGTGATCGCCATGCCCTTGATGATCGCAGGCAGGTATAGTTTTTCAACCCAGTTGAGTTCCTTGACGGAAGCGACTTTCGATCGGTTGGTCAGTTGCATATGGATTATTTTACAAAAGTGAGCCATGCACCGGTAACCAGTACATTGATGATCGATAGTGGAATCAATACTTTCCATCCAAGGCGCATCAGTTGATCATACCTGAATCTTGGTACCGTCCAGCGAACCCACATGAAGAAGAAAATAAAGAAGAAGATTTTCGCAAACAACACGCATACACTTACGATAGCCGCCAGGTTAGGTGAAAGGTCAAGGCTATCAATGCCAGGGAAATGATAACCACCAAAAAAGAGGCAGGAAATAATCGCCGCGGAAATAAACATGTTGATGTATTCAGCAAATAGGAAGAATCCAAGTTTCATAGAGCTGTACTCCGTATGATAACCACCTACGAGTTCACTCTCGGATTCTGGTAAGTCAAATGGTGCACGGTTACATTCCGCAAAAGCACAAATCAGGAAGATCAGGAACCCAACAGGTTGATAGATTACATTCCAATGAAAGCCTTGTTGCATATCCACGATTTCTCGTACACTGAGGGAATTAGACATTAGCACGATCGCAATGATCGCCATACCCATTGGGAGTTCATAGCTGATCATTTGTGAGGAGGCTCTTAATGCGCCAAGCA
>DASXWI010000504.1:0-3186 GCA_036503755.1 Saprospiraceae bacterium
TTCAGCGCTGGATAATGCCTTCTGGAATGGCAAGGCTATGTTCTATGGAAATGGTGCTTCGGCATTCAAGCCGCTGGCAGGCGCTATGGATGTGGCTGGTCATGAAATGACACACGGTGTAGTCGAGAACACCGCCAACCTGGAGTACCAGGGTGAATCCGGTGCACTGAATGAATCCATGGCCGATATCTTCGGTGCGATGATGGATCCGGACGACTGGACTATCGGTGAAGAAGTGGTAAAGGTGGCTGCATTTCCATCGGGAGCGCTGCGGTCATTATCCGACCCGCACAATGGCGGCACCAACCTGAACAGCCCGGGTTTTCAGCCGAAGCATATGAATGAAAAGTATACAGGCAATGAAGATAACGGAGGTGTACACATCAACAGCGGTATACCGAACCATGCTTTTTTCCTGTACGCTGAAGCGATTACACGCGACAAGGCAGCGGATGTTTTTTATAAGGCACTCGATGATTACCTGACCAAGTCTTCACAGTTCATTGATCTGCGCCTGGCTGTGATCAAAGCAGCCGGAGATTTATTTGGTGCGTCATCCAATGAAGTAACAAAGGCGGGAGAGGCATTTAATGCCGTGGGAATTGGTGCAGGTCAGGGCGGTGATTATGAAGAAGAACTGCCTTCAAACCCCGGTGCAGAATTCCTGCTGCTGACCAATACCGATGGTGCAGATCCCAATAGTTTGTATCGCACACCGACCAATAACCTAAGCAACATCGTGCCGCTTACTACCACCGGGTTTAAAAGCAAACCCAGCGTAACCGATGATGGAAGTGTAGCGGTGTTTGTAGCATCCGATAAAACAATCCACGCCATTATTACGCAACCCGGTGAAGACCCGGATGAGTTCGTTATACAGGATGATCCGATCTGGTCGAATGTGGCTGTCTCTAAAGGTGGTAATCGTATGGCGGCTGTTACCGAGGCGTGGGACAATACCATTTATGTCTATGATTTTGTTTCCGAGGCATGGGGTGAGTTCGGTTTATACAATCCTACCTATTCGGATGGTATTAATTCCGGGGGCACGGTGTATGCCGATGCACTCGAATGGGATTATACCGGAGAGTACCTGGTATACGATGCTTTCAATTCGCTGGAGAGTAACACCGGGGGAAGTATTGAGTACTGGGATGTTAACTTCATCCGTGTGTGGGATGTAAATGCAAACGACTTTGGTGATGGTGCTATCGCGAAACTGTTTTCCAATCTTCCGGCAGGGGTGAGTATTGGTAACCCTACTATTGCCAAGCTCAGCCCCCATATATTGGCCTTTGATTACTTTGATGAATTTAATGAAGAGTATGCCGTGCTGGGCAGTAATATCGAGACCGGTGAAACCGATATCATCTTTGTGAACAGCACCTTAGGGTTTCCATCTTTCAACAAAAGCGATACGCGTGTGGCCTTCACGCTGGGCACGGAAGGCGCTGAAGAAACCGGTTTTGTCACGCTGAACGCCAATAAAATTTCCTCTCCGAATGCAAGCGCCACCGGTTTTTATACCGATAGTAAATGGCCGGTATACTTTGCAGCCGGCAGCCGTGATATCGGTAATGAGGTGACGGGTATTCTGCGGGAACAGAAAGCTGTGTCGCTTTCCTGCTATCCCAATCCGTTTGTCAGCGAAGTGTCGATGGCGCTTACCAGTGAATTTGCCGTGAGTGGAAAAATAGAAGTCACCAACGTGATGGGCCAGCGCCTGTATGATTTCGAGACCGGTCATTCACGTGAAGCGCTGTCAGTAAAATTCAATGATCTGCCTCCGGGGCAGTATATCCTGCGGGTTCACAACGGTAAGCGGGCAGGTGCCTGCCGGGCCTTGAAAGTAAATTAGTATAGTTGGTTTAGAATAAGGTAAGTTTGGTTTATGTCAACGGTTAAACGTTGCTATGCACGAAGTCCGCTGTGAGGCGGACTTTTTGTTTTGTATGATATAGAGGAATATGTGCTATGGCATATACCCTGCATAATTGGAGAGTATTGTGCTATTGTATATATTCGGTATTGCCAGTAATGCCACAAATGAAGAGAGTTGAAATAATTAGGAAAGACATTTCTCCACTATGGATAAAGATTATAGGAGTATTGGTTGTCTTCGCCATTATCTATAAGATTGTCACACTGACATTTTTAGAAGTTAATCCTATCGTTTACGTTGTCTCCATTGCTGTGGCCATCGCAATTTGGACAGGAAAGGAAATCGTAATAGTAGATTTATTAAGTGGACAACTTGGAGAGGGGTTCAAGATTGCGGGATTCACATATTTAAATTGGACGAAGTTTTCCGGGCTGGAGAAGATTTATATCAACTCAACAAGTTCAAGTGAAACATTTAGACATTTAACCAGAACCATTGACATCAAACATGGACAATTCAAGGCATATCTCAAAACGTTAGAAGGCTCCAAGATTTGTATTGGGATAAGTACAGACAAGGACAAAATGATAAAACAATTGCAGAAATTCAATGCTGAGTTAAATACGACAATATTTGACAACACATCTGGACAATCTATTACGGTCGAATAGTGGCACAGTTGGCAACAACATGTATAGTCTATTGCGGGCTTCGGTTTAAGGTGTTAGTTTTGTCCTCATACAATGTTTTGTGTCATGGGACGGTGTAGTGGTAGTCGGGCAAATCATTTCTATCGTTATTCATTGCCCTCCTTTGCTCGCAACAGCCTATACATAAACGTTAGGCTTCGTAGGATAAAGTAAAACAAATTGACGGTACTATATTTATTGGACTTATCATACTGACAGTTATTGTAATTGTAGGGATTCCTATCGGATTTTCATTTCTCATATTGTGGACTATTAAGAAGGAAAATTATGATAAGAGACTAAAGCTAATTGCCCTAATTCCTTTATTGACTTTTGGTTATTTTATTTATACGTCATTTTTCCCTCCTGATAGTTTTTACAAAGAAGACTTTAAGGAAATAACAGGAATTGATTTTCCTGAGAACGGAGAAATAACCTACAAATCGGCTACCTATCCTGATCAGTTTGGTGACTACGGTTCAACCTCAATAGTAAAGGTGGATAAAGAATTTTATGAGGAGTTGGAGGAACAACTATTAATAAAAGGACTTAAAGACAACGCAGCCAAGAAAGATGAAGACTTAGGGCCAGTTGACCTAGGAGAAATTTCAAAAG
>DASXWI010000505.1:0-5874 GCA_036503755.1 Saprospiraceae bacterium
ATTAGAGGTTACTTCATTTTCCTGAAACGTGCAGTTGATTAATAACGGAGATGAATTTTGATTGCTAATCGCACCTCCGCTTAACGTCCCTTTATTGAATAAGAAGGAACAATCCGTCAATACAGGTGAAGAGTTATCTCCATTAGCCATACCACCTCCTCTGCCACCCATCCCTGTGATATTGTCACTAAATGTACAATTGATGATCTTTGGAGAAGCATTATCATTCAGCATTCCTGCACCCATGAATGCGAAATTCTCTGTGAAATGACAATTAGAAATCGTAGGTACTCCATTACGAGTGAACATACCTGCAGCAGAAGACTGCGGTTCAAACGTGCCAAATACTATATCAGCATTGCCTCCTCTAATAGTAAAGCCATCCAACACACTTGTACTATCCGTGTTTGATCCATTGACTACATTAAAAACATTTCCTTTTAACATACCATCCTGATCAATATCTCCGTTGAGGGTAGTGATAAAGAAGTTGTAATCTCTTTCTTCCAGGGTGAGTTCATCACCTTCAAATCCTCCAAACACTTTTATTCCATTATTCAGTTGGAAGGTGGCCAATCTATCATGTGTGATGTCCGTTGGATAATAGGATCCACCAGCAACCCAGAACTCTTCAATATCCGGACAATCCAAGCGTAAAGCATCTTGCAAACTGGTAAATGCATTTACCCAACTGGTTCCCGAGTTTGTTCCTGTAGCATTTGGATTTACATAGATCACTTCAACACCATCATATATGCTGCAATCCACTTCAATGTTGACATTAATCGCGCAAATAGATGTATTCAAATCCATGTCCGTCACTATCAAGGTAACCAGGAAAGAATTGGAAGCACCCGCAATGATGGTCACAGACTGCTGATCACTTTGACTAAAGAACGCTGCATTACCTTTGATCGACCACGCATAACTCATCATGCCAGCAGGAGCGGAATACAAAGTGGCCGAATAGGAAGTAACAATGTCAGGGCCACTAATACTACATTCGGGCGATGAGATTGCACCCTGAAATTCAAAAGCACCCATATCAATTCTTCCATGTACAATTCGCGGATATCCATCGGGGTCAGTTAGGGGTAGGTTAAGCCTGGTTGTATCTAATGTACCTGCATTGATCACAGGAGAACCCGATTGTAAATGAAAATCACCCGTGGTGTTTGGTAATGTCAAGAGATCAACGTCTGCTATAAAAAGTGGATCCTGGTCAAGATTATTGCCCAGATCAGTGCCGAGCGCGTTATCCCAATCAATACTTCCACCGGAATTTTGAATAAGACTATAAGCTATGTCTACATTCGATCCAATATTATTGTAGATAGAACTGGTGATGAGGTTTACGTCTCCATTTGCCGCATTATTCCATAGGATACAATTCGTCAAATAAGGATCTGATCCTGAGGAATTATAGATACCCGCTCCATCTTCTAATGCTGCATTACCCGTGATGGAACAATTAATAAGCTTGCAATAAGCATCTTCATTCATCAATCCACCACCATCCCTATTAGATCGATTTCCACTGATGATACTATTTGTAACTGTAGACCAACCAGATGAATTATATAATCCACCACCTGCTGTTTCAGCTTCATTTCCTGATATGATCGAATTTTCAACGGTGAGAATTGCGCCTGCAAAATTGTAAATACCGCCACCAATAAAAGCTATATTTCCTTCAACACGGCAATTGGTGAAGATGGCATCCGAAGGTCCTGAATTCAATAAAGCCCCTCCAGTAAAACCGGCTTGATTATTTGTTAAACTGCACGAGTCCATTTGGACCGAAGAATTTCCTAAATTATTAATGGCCCCGCCCTCATCCTCAGCGATATTGTTAGCGAAAATGCAATTGCTGAGTTGAGAGACAGCATCGAAGTTAGCATGGATACCTCCCCCTTGTCTGGCCATGTTATTACGGATCATGGAATGCGTCATGATCAAACCTGAACTATCGGAACTGTAAAAGCCGCCGCCATAATCAGTAGCGGAGTTACCTTCAATTGTACAATTTTGCAGCGTGGAATAACTACCATTGGTATTGGCTAAACCAGCACCACTACCATTATTCCCGGAAGCAGTGTTGTTACTAATATGGCAGTTGATAAATTCCGGAAAGCCAGAGAACACTCCCACTCCTCCTCCGAAAATGGCGTGATTGCGGCTAATGTTGCAATTACGAATGATTACTTTGCTATTTGAGATAAGTATTCCTCCACCTGAGGAACGGGAAATTACAGTAGATCCCGTCACATCGGCATTACCAGCAGTAATCGTAAATCCATCGAGAAGAGACGTACTGTCTGTGCCATTACATGTCACAACTGTATATGCATTGAGCGCCAAGGAATCATCTTGATCTAGATCACCACTCAGCGTAGTCAGATTTACTAACCAATCTCTTTCGGAGAGGGCTGTCTCTGTTCCGGCAAATCCACCATACACCTGGACGTTGTTGCATAATGCGAATGTGTTTGTCCTGTCTGTTGGCCCTGATGAATTAAGCGAGTCATTCTGGCTAGGAAAATAGGTGCCTGCGGCCACCCAGATTTCGGCTGGCTCATGAAGGCAAGCGCTGTCAAGCGCTTGTTGGAGTCCTGTTAAAGCAGTTGTCCAGGAAAGTCCATCTCCACCAGGGCTAGCTGTACTATTGACATAATAAATGGTTTGAGCATTTAGCGTAAAGCCAATCAATAGGATTAGGACTCCTAATATCCATCTGGATAAAATGTGAAATACCTGCATGATTGTGAGAGTTTGTGGCGGGAGACCAGCCTAAGATAAACATTCCGTCGCAACGACGGAAAAGCAAGGGGCAAGGAGCATAGAGCATAGGGCATAGGGCATGGAGCAAGGAGCAGAGGGCATAGGGCATAGGGCATAGAACAAAACAAAAGCAGCCGAAGTCAGCAATATTCATTTAAGGAAACTTTTGAATACTTCGCTTTGTAGAGTCAGGAACTGCGCCTCTGCGGCTCTGCGCGCGTATTAAAATGTAGAAGGCCGGGAAGGTGAAAGATCGGATGCTTCTATTCCCCCCTTTGCCCCCTAAACGGGGTTACCTTCTCGAATGATTTAGCTGCTATTCGTGAAGCGGATTGGAAAAGGACAATAAAAGAATAATTACAAGAAAGGATTCTCTAGTTAATGCATGGAAATAGGTACCCCCGTTTAGGGGGCAAAGGGGGAAAAGAGCGGCAGCAGAAAGCAATTAAATTCTCCTATTTTTGACCGAATCACTCCTATGTCAACCAAAAAGAAAAAAACAACAGAAAAGCCAAAGGCAAAACCTCATAAAGCCGAAACAACTGTAATGGTTCAAAATGGCTTGTGGAAGTACTGGCTGCCTGTCCTCGCCATCACTTTTGTTTTATTTATCCCTGCGCTCAGTAACGGATTTACGAATTGGGATGACATCCTTTATGTCACCAGCAATCCTTTGCTCAAGGATCTAAGCATGGATGGACTGAAGGAGATTTTTTCCACACCCGTGGTGTCTAACTATCATCCATTAACCATCCTGAGTCTTGCACTCAACTACCAGGTGGCAGAGCTGGAGCCAATGACATATCACTTGACAAGTGTGATATTGCATGTCATCAATACCGGGCTTGTCTTTTGGTTTATCTGGTTGTTATCGAGTGGTAATCGATGGGTAAGCGCAGTTGTTGCTTTGCTGTTTGGAATACATCCGATGCATGTCGAGTCGGTGGCTTGGATATCGGAAAGGAAAGATCTACTGTATACTTTATTTTACGTGGCAGCGATGATTGCGTATGTGAAATATGTGAGGGCGAAAGAAATCAAATACCTGGTGATTGTGACCGTTCTTGGTGGACTTTCTTTGTTGTGTAAGCCAGCGGCGATTGTATTGCCTTTGTCCTTATTGGCCATAGATTTTTACATGAGACGTCCATGGAATACAAAATGGATTATTGAAAAAATTCCGCTCTTTATATTCTCAGGTGTTTTGGCATATGCAACAATGGCAATACAGGCCAAACGCGCCATAGCTTCTGTTGAATTGCATAGTATTGTGGAGCGGATCAATTTTGCCGGATTTGGATTTATATGGTACTTGCTAAAGGCTGTTGTACCCTACCCGCTTTCTTCATTACATCCATTCCCTCCTGAATTGACACCAATATATTATTTAGCAACAGCCGCTTCGATCGCCTTGGTTGTATGGTTGGTTCTAAAAGTCAGAAACAGGAATATCCTTTTCGGTTTTGGATTTTATCTGATCAATCTTATTCTTGTTCTCCAACTTATTTCCATTGGTAATGCAGTTGTAGCTGAGCGATATACGTATGTGCCTTACATCGGCATCTTCTTTATGCTGGCCATGGAAGGTTATACGGCCATACATGGTAAATGGGCAAAATTCAAAACAGCAATCATTGGTGTAGTGGCTACCTGGATGGTTGCGATGGCTTTGATGACATGGCAACGAATAGGTGTATGGCATGATAGTCAAACCCTTTGGGAAAATGTTTTGAGTCATTATCCTAAGAGTCCGCGTGCATGGACCAACAAAGGACTTGATCTTTATGACCAGGGAAAATACCCGGCGGTGGTGGATCATTTGACGAAAGCGCTTGAAGCAGATCCTAATTATGCAGATGCATTGGAGTGGCGATCACGGGCTTATTTACAAACCCAACAAAAAGATCAAGCACTAGCTGATGCAAAGCAGTTTCAAAAACTGTATCCCCAAAAAGAAGCTGCACAGTTTGCCCTCGCCCGTGCGTATGAGGCCAACAAAATGTCAGAAGAAGCTATTGCTGTGTATAATCAGTTAATTGCTGCTTATCCAACTAAAGTGGAGTATATCAACAATCGTGGTGTGATTTACTTTAATAATCTTAAGAATTACAAGCAGGCGATGGCGGATTTTGAGGTGGCTATACGGCTCAGTCCTCAGAATGGATCCTTCTACCTGAACATGTCCAGGTGTCTTTATATGACGGGTGACCAGTCAGGAGCGAGGACATTTGCCATGAAAGCAAAAGAACTTGGTACGGAGATCGAAGCCTATTATGCTCAATTAATTGGTGTTGAATAATTCATGATTTTATTGAAAACGTATGCATAAGAAAGAAAAAGTTTCTCTTGTCGTCCTTGCTGCCGGAATGGGTAGTCGATATGGTGGACTCAAGCAGATGGATTCCTTTGGGCCTAATGGGGAGACCATCATCGATTATAGCCTTTATGATGCGCATCGTGCAGGTTTCACGCATGTGGTCTTCATCATCCGCGAATATTTTGCGGAGCAATTTAAAGCTGCCTTCGATCCTAAACTAAAAGGGCTGATGGAAGTGGACTATGTGTACCAGGAACTGGACAATATCCCAGTCCCATTTGATATTCCTGCAGATCGTGATAAACCATGGGGCACAGGACATGCAGTATGGGTGGCGCATTCCGTAGTGAAAGGGCCATTTGCCGTGATCAATGCGGATGATTACTACGGGCCTGAATCGTATAAGACACTTTATGATTTCCTTGTGGCTCCAAGAGATCCTGAGGAATACGGTGTGGTCAGTTATAAACTTGACAACACATTGTCTGAACATGGCACTGTGAACAGAGGTGTCTGCCAGGCAGATGCAAATGGATATTTGGTCGGCATAGAGGAATGCAAGCAAATCGGGCGTGATGATCAAGGTGTAATTTCATTTCCTGCAGAAGATGGCACGACCAGAATATTATCCAGCGATACACCGGTGTCAATGAACATGTGGGGTTTTTATCCATCCTATTTTACATACTTCGAGCGTGAGTTTGTTGACTTCTTGCGTGATTATGGCCACGAGCTCAAATCGGAATATTATATTCCTACTCTTGTTGATACACTCA
>DASXWI010000506.1:0-8149 GCA_036503755.1 Saprospiraceae bacterium
CCTGGCAGAAGCATGTTCTGTATTTGGAATACAATTGGTTGCGGTGATAAGAACTTATGGACCTGATGATCTTAATCCAAGTATTCGTAAACTTAAACAACTTGGAGTACAAATTTTGTATTTAACTCCTGGTGAGTATAAAGCGTTTGATCAACAAGAAGCTGAAAAATTATTTTCAGGAGCAATGTTTATTCCCGAAGGTGGATTAAGTGTTCATGGGATTAGAGGGGCTTCAGAAATTGTACAATCGTGTATCCCGCATGCACCAACTCATGTAATCATTTCAGGTGGTACTATGGGAACAGCATGTGGACTCTTGATGGCGATGCCCTCGTCAATTAAAGTCATCATAGTGCCTGCATGGAAAGGATGCACTGAAGAGTATGTTTCGGGAATTTTAAATGAGTATGAAATAGAACCATCATGTTCCTGGGAGCTCTGGCCTGACTTTCATTTTGAAGGATTTGGAAAATTTAATGAGGAGTTGATTTCCTTTATGACTCTTTTTACATCTAACACTAGGATTCCACTTGATCCCGTGTATACAGGCAAGATGATGTATGGAATACATCAAAAAATAGAGGAAGGTTATTTTAAAGAAACAGATCAAATCCTCGCCATCCATACAGGTGGATTACAAGGCATTGAAGGATTTAAATACAGGTATCCTGAAAAGTGGAATGGCTAACTCAGAAGAGAATCCTAGGAAATAGAATTAAGATCGCCAAGGATCCAGGCTTCGATCACACGAGCATAGTAAGCATGTTCATTCACCAAAACCTTATGCGCTATATCATCCGGTGTATCTGTTGAAGCAAGCTCAACTTCTTTCTGAAAAAGAATCGACCCACTGTCATAATGCTCATTCACTTCATGTATGGTAATACCACT
The DNA here is from genome assembly GCA_036503755.1 of Saprospiraceae bacterium. Classification (GTDB taxonomy): domain Bacteria; phylum Bacteroidota; class Bacteroidia; order Chitinophagales; family Saprospiraceae; genus Opimibacter. The sequence goes on from DASXWI010000506.1 coordinate 892, forward strand.
TACAAGTTCTCCGGCGGATTTCACAGCTTCATGAACATAGTGGCCATACATTCCTTTTCCTCCATGTTTTGGTAACAATGCTGGATGTATGTTGACGATGCGGCCATTGTATTCTTCAATCAACCATGATGGAATAAGGGACAAATATCCGGCAAGAATAATATGCGTGATGTCAGCAGTTTCTAAAATGGGTAAAACAAGTTCAGGAAAGGACCAGTATTTTTTTGAAATATAGGCTGATTCTATCCCATGTTTATCCGCAATGGATAAGACACCTGCATCAGCTTTATTGGAAATCACAAGTTTAACCCGGATGGTCGGGTGATCTTTAAAATAGGTGCAGATTTTATCTGCATTGCTACCCGCACCGGAAGCAAAAATGGCGAGATGGGCCTTAACTTCTGAGGGCATTGTACTTTACAGTGTTAGCCGGATCGAGTTTCCGCATGATATCGTAAACCGTAGTTTTTTGCGTGCGACTTGCATTTCTCATAATCTCTACTATTTCATCACTCTTTGCGGTGAGAAACATCAGCACACCAATACTATTGGGGTAGGCCACATTTGTTTTTTCAATTTCTTTTAAAGCTTCTACCATGGTAACGAGAGCTTGTTGTGGATCAGCATACATCATATCCAGGCTCTTGCGGTGGTAATTGTACCAGGCTTGCCTGAAAGAGGCATATCGAGGACTCATCATGTTCTCTGATATCCAGTAACGGGTTGTTTTACGAGTGAGGGATTGCCATCCTTTGTCCGTTTCGGAAACAACCGATGGGATCTGGTTGATGATGTTTTGTGCAATCCGGAAATACTCATCACCACCATTAGGTGCAAAACTTTCTGCATCAAGCCCGAGTATCAATTGCGTGTAATAGGAAAAGACGGCAGATAGGTTGTCTTTGAAATATTCAGTACCATTTTCAAAAGGTTGGAATTCCTGGTAGTTGAAAATGATATCGCGGTCGACGTGATTGATAAGGACTGTCTTATACTCAGATCCGTACACTGGTCTTATAGCTTTAAGCGCAATGTCTGCACTGAAAAGATTAGCACCCAATTCGGCTGTAATATTGACTGAGAAATTGGCATTGATCCGCTCATAGGGCTTGTACTCATCTTTGGTCCATCGCTCCGAATTGAGGAACTCTTTCAGGTCCTTTTCCAATGTTTTGAAAACGGCAGGGTCGGCTGTTTGCAACTTAGGAACACTGACAGTAACTTCTGCATTAAATTCTTGTGCATGGCCCATCATGTGGGAACATAATAACAGGGCAAGGACGATAATTGGGGAGAAAATATTTCTATGCATTTGATTTTATCATTTGTAGAACTGCGTTGGCGATGTCTTTGGCGACAGCCCGCTTGGACTTTAACTCAAACGGCTTTGCTTTATTGTCCGGAAAGAGAAAGGTCACTTTATTGGTGTCATGTCCAAAGCCAGCTCCTTTTTCACGTGGGCTATTCAGCACGATCATATCCAGTCCTTTCTTAATCATTTTTTCATGTGCATTGGCCTCGCCATTTGATGTTTCGAGTGCAAAGCCAATAAGTCGCTGGTTCTGTTTTTTTACTTTTCCCAGAGCCTCCGCTATGTCCGGAGTCCGAACCAGTTCAAGCGTAAGCGTATCAGACTTCTTTTTTATTTTCTCATCTGCTACATGGCCTGGTTTGTAATCAGCTACAGCCGCAGCAAGTATAGCTACATCAGATTTTGCAAACTGAGGAAGACACACAGCCAACATTTCATCTGCAGAAGTCACTCGCTCTATGTGTATGTGATCATCCGCGGGAAGGACACTCTCAGGCCCGAGGAGTAAATGTACTGTAGCGCCTCGTAGTGCAAATTCCTCTGCGATCGCAACCCCCATTTTACCTGTACTATGATTTCCGATATAACGAACCGGATCAATAGCTTCATAAGTTGGTCCTGCATTGATCAGTACGCGAAGACCATTCATGTCTTGCTGATAATAGAAGTGTTCTGAAAGCTGTCTGATGATTTCTTCAGGTTCTGCCAGGCGGCCCGGACCTTCAAGGCCACTGGCCAGTTCGCCATTACCCACATCTATTATGAAGTTGCCATAAGATTGCAGGCGACTGATATTCTCTTGTGTGGCGGGATGTGCCCACATATCGAGATCCATCGCTGGTGCAAAGAAAACAGGGCAACGTGCAGATAAATACGTAGCGGAAATCATATCAGAAGCCATGCCTAAAGCACATCTGCTGATAGTGTGTGCCGTTGCAGGTGCAATGATCATTGCATCTGCCCAAAGGCCCCATTCAACATGATTGGTCCACTGATTTTCATTATGGACATCTGTCGCAACGGGGTTCCGGCTTAAGGTTGAAAAGGTCAACGGGGATACAAAATCCTTTGCTGAAGAAGTCATGAGAATACGGACTTCACATCCTTCTTTGATCAACAGGCGTAATAAGAACACGGATTTGTATGCGGCAATGCTGCCGGATACACCTAAAAGAATTTTTTTTCCGCGCAATGACGCCATGTTATACTGGAACCTTTATTACTCGAGCTCTTCCGGGAATTCGTCTTCTTTGATGACAGGCTCCGGATAACGCCACTCTAGATCGTTATTGATAAATTCTTCCGTAGCAAGAAGGGTAGGGCTGGCCATCTTTTCATAAGAACGAGAAATTTCGATTTGCTCTTTATTCTCATGAATCTCCTCAATGGTCTCCGTCACCACGACAAATTCTTCTAGTTTGTCATGCAGTTCTCTTTTGAGTTCCGCAGACAACTGACGTGCACGTTTTGAAATGACGGTGATGGACTCATAGATGTTGCTTGTCCTTGAAGCCATTTCCTTGATATCCCTTGCCTTGACGTTTGGATCGATAGCGTTTGCCAGGTTTTTTATAGTATTCATTAAGACAGATTTTTAAATTCAGTTTCTATTAATTTGCTTATTTCTTTTGCTTCCTTGACATTGCTGCCTTTAGGATAGCGATTGATGTATTCTTTATATCTCAGCCTTGCGTTCTCAAGACGGTCAATTCGTTTTAAATACACACTATTGACAGCATACTCATAAGCTGCTTTCAGGATAAGAAATCGCGCTTCTTCCGCATGACTGGATTCAGGAAATTCTGAAAGCATATTGTCAAAGGAAGTGATGGCTGCGTTGTATTGGCTGAGTTTATAATAGAGGATGCCCTGGTGATAAGCTTTTAATTCAAGCTTAGACCTGAGTTCGTCAATCTTTTCATTGCATTCAGGTACACGCTCGCTATCCGGATATTTATTGGCAAAGTCCTGGAAAGCATTGATAGATTCTTCGGATGGATTCTGATCAAGCCTGAAAGAAGGGGACTGTTTGTAATAAGCTAAAGCGGTCATAAAATCAGCCTCTTCCGTAAAGTTACTGTATGCGAAGGTGGACGAGAAATTGGTAAAGTAGGTGGCGGCTAAAGCATAACTCCCAAGATGATAATGGGTATAGGCATATTTAAAGAACAATTCCTCTCCTTCCCGGGTCCCGCGATATTGGTTGAGGATAAGTTCCATCAGGGTCTGGGCACGGAGATAATCGCCTTTATCGAAATAAGCTATCGATTCCCTGAGGATCAAAGGAGGGTCATTGCTGAGACGCGCCTGCTCAAAGCTGCTTCGGCAACCAGATAACAGGCTGATAAACAATAAAATAGGTAAATAAAACCGCATGCGCCTTTTTAAAATAGTTTGCAAAGATAGGGAATATTGTTTGATCTTTTGCTTTTCCTACGCCTTGTCAATCAGTGGTTTAGGACACATTCCGGGTAGGTTTTTCCAGGCGTTCCAGGGCCTCCGCAATCGCCCGGTCATTGCTCAACCTGGGCACCTTGTTTTGTCCTCCTAATTTTCCAATCGAAAGCATATAGCGCTTGAACGAATCAGGTGGCAGGTATCGTACAATTAGAGGCTGAAGGATTTTACCATCGATCAAATCTTTGTAGTACACGTTTTGTTCAACCATCGCCTGGTTTAAGGCAGTAGCAAAACCCTCCGGGTTTTGAGGAGGCTCTCCAAATTCAATCCACCATTCATGATAAGGTTTCTCCGTTGGACCAGGATTAACTTGCGGGGCTACAGTAAACTCGGTCACAAGACAAGGATGTTGAGTAACCGCAATCTTCAATGCTTCTTCCACTTCTTTAGCGATTACATGTTCACCAAACGCAGAAATGAAATGTTTTACTCTGCCGGTAACATGAATACGATACGGATCTTTCGAAGTAAACTCAATCGTATCTCCAATAGAGTAAGCCCATAGTCCCGCATTCGTACTCATGATCAGGGCGTAGTCCACTCCGGTTTCAATTGTATCAAGCGTATGCCTTGTGGGCGCTTCTAAATGTATTTCATCAGTGGGAACAAACTCGTAGAATATTCCGGTATGACATTGCAACAATAACCCAGTGTCAGTATCTTTTTGATCCTGAAAAGCAATGAACCCTTCTGACGCAGGGTATGTCTCCATGCTCGCAATTGTACCACCTGTCAACTTCTCCAATTGAGCTCTGTAGGGTTCAAATTGCACACCGCCATATACAAAGAGCTTTAGATTTGGAAAAAGAGACTTGATGTCAGGCTTTCCAGATAGCTCGAGTAAGCGTTGGTAATACATTTGCACCCATGGAGGAATCCCACTGATGATTCTCATATCCTCATGTAATGTTTCCCTGGCAATCTTGTCCACTTTTATTTCCCAATCTTCAATACAATTCGTTTCATAACCAGGCATTTGGTTTGACCTTAACCATGAAGGAATCCAATGATTGACAATACCCGAAAGTCTCCCGGTAGGAACCTCACCCTTCTCATCCAAAACAGGTGACCCTGAAAGAAAAATAAACTTACCGTCAAAAAGGTCATTCAGTTTTAAAGTAGACACCATATTGAATAACGCCTTACGTGCGATTCCTATGTGATTATGAATACTATCCCTTGTAATGGGGATGTATTTAACCCCACTGGTAGTACCTGATGTCTTTGCAAAATAAATCGGTTTGCCTGGCCATAATACATCATCTTCTCCGGCAATGATTTGCTCGATGTACGGTTTTAGATCTTCATAATCTCGAATAGGAACTAACCTTGCGAAGTCTTTCGGTGAGGTGATAGTATCGAAATGATGATCCTTTCCAAATTGGGTCTCTTTTCCTTTACGTATAAGGGTTTGGAAAGTTTCTGCTTGATGTTGTAAGGCCCGTCTGGATTCATGCGCGATCTGGCGCCTGGTATACCTTGCAACAAGGCTGATGATTTTCGTTTTTACTCCCATGAGGCTTAGTCAAGTCTCAGGTCCTCGATATAAACACCCGGGTATTTTTCTTTATGGAAAGTAAAAAGTTTTTGTGCATCAAGTGTGGCAGGGTAAGTAATGGATGTAATCGCCATCTCCTGTCTCATGCCATCTGTAGACAATCCATTAATGAAACTTAATGCACCATTTTTAATACCAATGGTAAATTTTGAATATTCTTCAAATCGCCCTTTTAATGGTTTCGCTTCAATAATGGATACACCATCTGCGCGCGTAGTAGCTAAGACAAAAACAAGATCATCCGCGGTATGAAGTTTTAGAAAATCCTGCGGGCTGATCCAGTCCTGACCATTCGATTCATTATAAATATTTACTTCGTTCTGCGATTTCAAATATACCCATCTCGTCTGGCCATCTGAAATGATAGCATAATCCTTCAATTCCAGGTTATAAGATTTGCCGGACTGAAAAAGCACACCTTCACTGGTTTTTGCTTCTTCACCAGGGAATGAAATTTTCAATTTGAAATTGACCTGGGCATTTTTGGTAGTGAACTGTTGTCCTGCTTTCGTCAGCATCGATAATGCTTCAGGATCGGAATCCTTAGCTGTTAAATATTGCTTTTGGCCAATAGCCCAAAAAGGCATTAGAAAAGCGATCAGTAAGGCAGAAAAAAATAGCTTCATAGCGTCAGGTCAATTAATCTAATTGGACAACGCAAAATTAGACTAAAAGTATCAACCTCAACCGCTAAGGAAAGGTTAATTCACACCCTGTTTAGGTCTTCGACCGGATACGCTGGATAAGATTGTCAAAATCAGCCTCTGAAAACATCAGGACATCCCGTGGTTTACTGCCTTCAGCCGGACCAACTATCCCTACAGATTCCAATTGATCCATAATCCTACCGGCACGATTGTACCCAAGTTTAAGCCTGCGTTGAATCATGGACGTACTGCCATGTTGATTTTGGATGACCAGGCGGGCTGCATCTTCAAACATATCATCCAACTCTGCATAGGTCATTCCGTCTCCACCTTGAATCGGCTCATCATCTCCTACATACTCAGGTAGATAATAGGGTTCAGGATAACCTTGTTGATCGGATATATGATTGATGACGTTTTCAACTTCTGGTGTGTCAACAAATGCACATTGCAGACGAATCATATTGCTGCCAATAGAAAGTAACATATCGCCTTGTCCAATCAATTGTTCTGCTCCACCCATATCTAGAATTGTACGACTATCCACTTTTGAAGCCACTTTGTATGCAAGTCTTGCAGGGAAATTCGCTTTAATCACACCCGTGATGATATTAACAGATGGACGTTGTGTAGCTATGATAAGATGAATACCAACAGCACGTGCAAGTTGTGCAAGACGGGAAATAGGCATCTCCACTTCTTTGCCTGCTGTCATGATAAGGTCAGCAAACTCATCAATGACAAGCACGATGAAAGGCATGAACTTGTGGCCTTTTAAAGGATTGAGTTGTCGGTTGACGAACTTTTCATTGTATTCTTTGAGATTTCGGGCATGTGCTTTTTTCAGCAAGTCATACCGGTCATCCATTTCAATACAAAGCGAGTTGAGCGTATAGATTACTTTTTTCGTTTCCGTGACAATTGGTTCTTTCTGGTCCGGAAGGAATGCAAGGAAGTGGTTTTCCAGTTTCGCATATGGGAAAAGCTCAACCTTCTTCGGATCGATAAGAACTAGTTTCAATTGCGAAGGATGCTTGCGATAGAGTAGTGACATCAATACCGTATTGATACCGACGGATTTACCTTGTCCAGTTGCTCCAGCAATCAATAGGTGAGGCATTTTAGCCAGGTCCGCAACAAATACTTCGTTTGAAATGGTTTTACCCAAGGCAATCGGGAGATCCATTTTGCCTGAGATAAATTTATCAGAAGTCAATACTTCTTTTAAAGAAACGATTTGTTTCTTTTTGTTCGGCACTTCAATACCAATTGTACCCTTAC
>DASXWI010000507.1:0-13168 GCA_036503755.1 Saprospiraceae bacterium
GATGTCAACCAGGGGCATACCTGTTTGAAAGGTCGTTTTGCCTTTTCGTTTTATAACCATCCAGAACGGTTACGCACACCACTCATTAGAAAAGATGGGGAACTCGTACCAGCTACATGGGATGAAGCTTACGATTATATTGAAGAAAAGCTTACCAGCATTAAAAATGAATATGGCCCAGATTATATAGGCGGTATTTCTTCAGCCAGGTGTACTAATGAAGAAAATTACCTGATGCAGAAATTTATCCGCGCGGTAATTGGTACAAACAACATCGATAGCTGTGCACGTGTCTGTCATTCACCCACAGCACTTGGAATGCAACGTACATTTGGAACGGGTGCAGCTACTAATTCTATTGAAGATTTGAAATATACTGACCTGATCATGGTCATCGGCGCTAATCCAACTGATGCACATCCTGTAACCGGTGCTAAACTGAAACAATTTGCCATGAAGGGTCCATCCATCGTGATAGATCCACGCCGGACAGAAATTGCCAGGTATGCTACGTATCATTTACAGTTGCGCCCGGGTACTAATGTGGCGGTGATGAACATGCTGCTGTATTGGATCATCAAGGAGGGACTCGAGGATAAAAACTTTATTGAATCACGCACCGAGGGATATGAGGATTTTAAAAATCACATCCTCAACATGGATATCAATGAGCTTGAAAAGATAAGCGGAGTCAATAAAGAACTTGCTCGAAAAGCGGCTATTGCATATGCTACCGCACCAAATGCAATGTCTTTTCATGGTCTTGGTGTAACTGAGCATTCACAAGGAACTTACACTGTGATGCTGATCGCCGATCTCGCGATGATCACAGGTAATATCGGAAGAAGGGGAGTAGGGGTGAATCCACTACGCGGACAAAACAATGTACAAGGCGCAGCAGATATGGGTTGTCAGCCTCATCAGGGTGCTGGTTACTATGATGTGACTATGCCTGAGTATCATCATATGTATGAAGATTTCTATCACGCTAAACTTCCACTTCATGTAGGATATAAGATTCCTCAGATGTATGATGCAGCCATTGCTGGAAAATTGAAGGCCATGTGGCTGATGGGAGAAGATAATGTGCAGACCGATCCGAACACCAATCATGTAATCAATGCATTAAGCAAACTTGATCTGTTGGTCGTACAGGAAATTTTCATGACGGAAACAGCGAAGTTGGCTCACGTGGTATTACCTGCTTCTTCTTTCCTTGAAAAGAGTGGGACCTTTACGAATGGTGAGCGGAGGATACAACGCGTACAAGCAGTTGTTGCTCCTATCGAAGGGACTAAACCTGATGGCCAGATCATCGTAGATATGATGAACCGGATGGGATATGCACAACCGGATTATGATCCTGCAGGTTTGCTGGAAGAAATTTCTCAAATCGTTCCTTTCTTCGCCGGCGTCAAATGGGATGAACTTGGAGATAATGGGAAACAATGGCCGGTAAAACCAGACGGAACAGATACGGAGATCCTTCATGTCGATACTTTCAAACGTGGTAAAGGAAAATTCCAGGTCGCTACATGGAAAGAATCTGAAGAGATCGTCAATCATGGCCAAGAGTTTCCATACATCCTCACGACAAATAGAGAACTTGAACATTATAATTGCGGCACCATGACCCGCCGTACCGGTAATGTGGAAATATTAACCGATGATGTTCTCTTGATTCATCCGGAAGATGCTGCGAATCATCTCATCCATGAAGGCGACTATGTTTGTATCATCAGTGCCCGTGGCAAGATTGATGTCAAAGCACACCTGACCGATGAAGTCAGACCTGGAGTCCTTTCTTCCACCTTCCACTTCCCCGAAGTCAAGATGAATGATCTGACCTCAAGTGTAAGCGATAGCGAAGCGATGTGCCCTGAATATAAGGTAGTAGCTGTGAATATCCGCAAGAGCAAAGGACAGTACAAGGCTAAAGCGAATGGCGCTGCTGTGCAGTGACATGGCAGAAAGGCGAAAGGGCAGAAGGGCAGAAGGGCAGAAAAGCGGAAGGGCAGAAAGGCAGAAAAGGAATATCGCTCCGTGTGCTCCGTGTACCCCGTGCGAAATAATTTATTCGACCCCGAAAACTAAAGAGCTAATTCCGAAATTCGCGTCTCCATGATTGTCACTGATTCATCAAATTACCTCATCACAGAATAAAAGATTACTACATCACTACATCACTTCATCACTACATCACTACATCACTCTATCACTACATAATTCATGGTTGATATAACCAACAAAATCATCACTCACCGTTCCGCCATTGCCGAAGCAATAGTAAAAGTTAGTTCTCAGGCAACGATCGATGCGATCCTCAACAAAACCGTTCCCAAAGGTGATGTCTTTGAAGCGAGCAGGGTAGCGGGCTTATTTGGTATCAAGCGGACAAGTGATATGATCCCGGATTGTCATCCGCTACCAGTCGAGTATGCTGCGATACGACATCGGATAGAAGGACTTGAAATTATCATCGAAACGGAAGTGCATACATTATATAAAACCGGTGTCGAAGTAGAAGCCATGCATGGTGCTTCTGTTACTGCACTAACGATCTATGACATGCTGAAGCCTATAGATAAAGGCATTGAGATCAGGAATATTCGTTTGGTCACTAAGAAAGGTGGAAAGTCACAATTTTCAGACAGACTTAGTCGCAAACTGCAGACTGCTGTTGTTGTTTGTTCGGATAGTATTTCTGCAGGAAAGAAGAAAGACTTTGCAGGCAAAGCCATTATCGCCAAACTTGAAAAATCAGATATCCATACTAGTGATTACAGTGTGATTCCTGATGAAATAGAAATCATTCAGAACAGAGTCCAGGCATTGTATGATGAGAAATATGATTTGATCATTATCACAGGTGGAACAGGCCTTTCTCCAAGAGATGTCACAACAGAAGCCATACGCCCGATGTTAGATCGCGAAATCCCAGGTATTGCAGAAGCCGCCCGCCACTATGGCCAACAACATATGCCTTATGCGATGTTGTCGAGAAGTGTCGCGGGTCTAAAAGGGAAGACCCTTATCCTCGCGCTTCCAGGTTCCACTCGCGGTGCGGAAGAAAGTATGGATGCGCTGTTTCCCTATATCCTGCACATTTTCAAGGTGGCAGAAGGAATCTCACATGAGTGAAGAATGAAGAATGAAGAGTGAAGAGTGAAATGTCGCGTCAGGAGACGCGAAGATATTGCACTGCTCACTGCTCACTGCTCACTTTTCCAAAATGTCCTGCCATTCTTTCGTTCTCTGCAGCATCGCTTTCGCGAATGGACAGTAGGGAACTACTTTAATTTCATGCTCACGAACATAATGAACCAGTGACTCCAGGAGTCTCTTCCCGATGTTTTGTCCTTTAAGTGATTCATCCACTTCCGTGTGCTCGATGATCATTCGCTTAGCCGAATACATGATGTATACCATTTCCGCTAATAATTGTCCTTCCACGAAATACGCGAAGGCCCCTTTTTTACCATCCTGTAAATGCCTGATTTCTCCCATGCCTGGTCTATTTGATGTAAAGGATAGATAAACATAAAGGCATTGCCATGGTTCACACCTGTACCCCCTTTCCCCCTAAAAGGGGAGATCTGATACATCTTAAGCAGAAACAGCCAGACACACACACCCACTCCCACACTTCTCACTGTCTTACTGTCTCACTATCTTACTTTCTGTATTTTGCAAGCTCATGTCTATCCGCACACCCGACCAACGCGTCCGCGTCTTTATCAGCTCCACCATCCAGGAACTGGCAGAAGAGCGTAAGGCTGCGCGCGAAGCTATCGAAAGTCTTCACCTCATCCCTGTTTTTTTTGAAGCAGGCGCCAGGCCCCATCCCCCACGCGAACTTTATCGCGCCTACCTTGACCAAAGTCACATCTTCGTCGGCATCTATTGGAATAAATACGGTTGGGTTGCACCAGGCATGACCATCTCCGGCCTTGAAGATGAGTTTGTCTTATCCATTGGCAAACCCCGACTGATCTATATTAAAAACACAACGGATGCACGCGAACCCGGTATGGTTTCCTTGTTGAAAAAAATTGAGGAAGGGGGTGCAGCGTGTTTTCAAAAATTTTCTTCTACAGAAGAGTTAAGTGAGTTATTGCAGTCGGATCTCTCGCTATTGCTTTCTGAAAAATTCCAGGCGAATGATGAACCTCTGCAACACGTAAGTGAAGATAAACGTACTCCTCTCCCTTCGGACAGGGTTGTCCTCATCGGCCGTGAAGCAGAAACACAATCCGTCATCGATATGCTCTTGAAAAAAGATGTCTCCTTGGTGACACTTACCGGGGCCGGAGGTACAGGGAAGACAAGGCTTGGGATTCACACCGCAAACCTGGTTGCATCCCATTTTCCGGATGGCGTATTTTATGTTCCGCTTTCTACTTTGCAAGACAAAGAAGCGTTTATCCCGTTTATCACCAAACACATTGGATTTTATGATGGTGGAAAACGGGAATTGAAAGAAGGATTATTCCAATACCTCTCCGACAAGAAATGCCTTTTATTGTTGGACAACTTTGAACAGATTGTTTCAGCTTCAGTAGACCTTGCCGAACTGTTGAGTTATTGCAGCCACATGAAAGTGTTAGTAACCAGCAGAACACCGTTGCGCATTTCCGCTGAAAATGTATTCCCTCTGCTTCCATTATCGGTTGAAGAAATACCAAATGAAGGACATGCTGCTTCTGCCGAACAAATACCAGCAGTCAAACTTTTTATTCAACGGGCAAAAGAAATTAATCCAGCATTCCATCCTGACAAGGAGAACATGGAGGCGATCCTGAATATTTGTAAAAAACTCAATGGCATCCCTTTAGCGATTGAGTTGGCTGCTGCAAGGACACGTTTACTTACCCCCGTGGCATTGGCCGGTCGTATGTCCAATATGTTGGATACACTCGTGCATGGCAAACAGGATGCACCGGACCGGCATCGTACGTTGCGTGCCACCATTGAATGGAGTTATAACTTACTCGATGACTCCGCTAAAACCATTTTCAGAAGACTTGCGGTGCTATCCGGTTACTGGCCTATCGAAGATGCAGAAGCGGTGACCAACTGGGAACATTATGATATACTTAGCATCATTGAAAAATTGCTGGATGTCAGTTTGGTTCAATGTCAATACCAGGACGGTGACAATGCTTTTAGCATGTTTGAAGCCGTTCGGGAGTATGCCTTCGAGCAATTAAAACTTCGGAATGAGACGGATGAGATTTGGAAATCGCATTTACATTATCATGTGAAGCTGGTTGATGAAATCAGACCCTTCACCTGGTCTTCTCAACGAGTGAGTTGGTTTAAACGACTGGAGAGAGAATCACATCACATTCGTGACGCTTTTCAATTTGCTGTCCGGACCGGAGATTATGTTTCGGCTTGGGATATCGTGCAAGGGCTTGGATTTTATTGGGCCTTTCATGGAAAGGTAACGGAAGGGATCCAGTTAATCGAGCTAGCCAAAGTGTCGCTGAAAGAATCTGAAAACGGAACCTTCAGGCAAACTATTCCGCTGGATATCCAGGCAGGTGCATTTCGAACCAGTGGCATGGTTAGATTTTTTGAAGGTGCATATCACCAGGGTATTGATGAATTGAAAGAAAGTGTCCGGATCTATCAGCAATTAAACAATGAAATTGATGCAGGGCGGGCACTGAGCTACCTGGCGATTGCCTCGATCAGTACCGGAGATCCTAATTCCAGGAAGTATTTTGAAGACGCCATCGCCATAGCATTGAAACATGATGATAAACATAACCTGATTATTTCCTCTACGTTTTTGGCTGAAGTACTCAATGCATTCAATGAGTCTGAGCAAGCTGTTGAACTTGCAACACGAGCTATTGATATCAGTCGTGACCATGGTGACGCTATGTTAACAGCTCTGGCGCTTGGTCAAGCAGGAAATGTCTATGTCGTCGTTGGCAATTTTGATTTGGCTGAAAAAGCATATCGGGAATGTCTTGACCTCGCCAGGATTGCTCCACTCGGTTCGTTACAAGGTTGGTTTGAAATCGGCCTGGGATATTGCCGGTTCCTCCAGGGTGATCTTGAGGAAGCGAAGAAATACCTGGTGATTGGTACATTGACAAGTCGCAGGGCGGCTGATTATGCAATCACGTTATCTGCATTATTTGGATTCTCCCTCGTGGCTGCCATGGAAAGTAAATTTGAACGAGCCGCGCGTTTATACGGAGCTGCAGATGCGATGCATGAGCGATCGGGATATACCTTATGGAATTCATCAAGGAAAGTCCGCAAGGCATTGGATGAAAAGTTTTCGAATCACCCGGACCAGGCAATGATCATACGTGAGAAAGACGCCGGCTATAAGATGCCAGTAGAAGAAATCCTTACCTACGCTATGCAGATTGCATAAACTATATTATTCATCAAGCATTCGGTAAAAATTATTTTCCGGTGCCTGATCGTTTTTTTATTTCTTGTTTAATCTTCTCAGGCATATCCCGGCATTGGCAATGTTTCTGATGGTCAATATGCCATGCAATTCTTTCCTCCATCGTTGGATTTTTTGGCATCCGGTTTTTCTCATGCCATTCCTTATTGATCTTATTTCCCATGTTGATTAACCTTGAGTCATAAATAGACGTGCAATTTCAGGTACTCCAAAAATGCGCCACACCGTGAAGGTACCGGCAGCAAGGATGATAAACAAGACACCCCGGATCATTTTATACTGCAACGAAAATTCTTTGAGTATGCTGATGGTGAGCCAGATAAAATAGGCCATTTTGAATACATCTGAGTATCTCAGATCCAAAGGAGATCCGCTGATGGCATATAGGAGGGCGATGATGGCGAAAATAAATTGCAACTGAATAATGGTTCCGATGGCAAATATGCCGGCAACAAGCGTTTCGAAATAGTTATACCGCTGCTTTGTGATCAAGAGGTAGAGATAAAATGCCTGGAATGGGATAATCATCGTCAGCATAATACTGAGATGACTGATTGCATAATTGGTTGTAGATCCGGGACCGAAATAATCATTGTAATTAATCACCCTGTTTTCACCAAAAATCTTTTCAAATAAATACAGCGTGAGAATGAAAATTGTAGTCCAGATCAGGAAATACGAAACCGGGGGCTGATATTTTTTTCGTTTGCCATCAATATAAGAAATGATGGTACGTCCTGGATCGAGGAGCAATTGTCGGGAAGTAAATAAAAATCCCTTTTCAAGATGCGTAAAGAAATGAAAGATCTCATGCAGAACGGATCCAAAGCTGATGCGCGGGATCATTATTTTTTGTCCACAATGGCTGCAATACTCATTTTCAACAGGTAGCCCGCAATTTTTACAATGCTCCATGGGTGAAGTGGCTTATCAGGATCAACTTAATGGTGATTCATTCGATTTTCCAAAGAAATCCTTGACTAGGACCGCCAGTAAATCCATGTCCACCATTTCGATGGGATGTTTGAATCCTTCGATGACTTTCAGCCTTCCATTTTGCAATTGATCGGCTGTCGAGTCCGACTCGGCAATAGTGACCATTTGATCTTCAGATCCGACACAGATCAAGACTTCATTTTCTATGATGGCAAAATCCGCAGCAGTCATAGCCGTACCAGCGCCAAGTTCTGTCATCATATCAGCCGTCAGGTTCATGATGCCCTTCCAGTCTGCAGGATTGTGTCTTTCCTCAAGAGTCTTGGCGAAAGCAGGTATTTTTTGAACAATGATTTCCGGATTCATCATACGGACTTCTTTTGCTGCAGACTCAGGATCCCATTTGAATTTCGTCCCAAGGGTCATTATTTTTTTTGCTCTTCCAGGAAAGTGTTGTGCAAGGTTAAGGGCTACGTACCCGCCCATGCTGTAACCGAAAAGATGGGCAGATAAAAGATGATGCGTGTCCATAAAAGCTATGATGTCCTTCACAAACCGTTCAATCGAAAACGGACCTTCCACCAATTGTCCACCATGACCTGAAAAATTCAAGCTATGCACATTAAATACACCTGATAATCTTTCGATCAAAGGATGCAGTTGTGCTTTGCTTCCAAGTGCGCCATGCAGGAGGATTAGGTTTTCTGACATTGAATAGATGGATTAAAAAGCTTTTTATTCAATATTTCGGGATTCGGTTTCCGGGTTGTTTTTTTCCGGATAGTGCATGATGGTTTGTGGATAAGGGAATTTGATTTTATTGGCTATAAGTGCATTAAAAATAGAAACTCTTATTTCACTTTTGATATTCTCGACCCTGAATACTTCAGCGCACCAGAACATGATTGTGATTTCCACAGAAGAATCGCCAAATTTTGTGATGCGTATCGATGGCTCAGGTTTGCGACTAACGGCCGGATGATGGAGGGTAACATCCTTGAATATTTTCATGACTTCAGGGATATTTTCAGTATAGGTCAGGTAGACCTGGATTTCAAAACGGGAAACCTGGTGACTATAGGTCCAGTTGACCACCTTGCCTTCTGTGATCAGTGAATTCGGAAGAATAATAAACTTATCCTCCCGTGTCATTACGGCTGTCGTTCTCAATTTTATTTCCTTCACCCGGCAGACGATTCCATCCACTTCGATGACATCATTGACTTTAATCGTTCCATCGAAAAGAATAATAATCCCTGAAAGGAAATCTTTGAATAAATGCTGAAGACCAAAACCAATACCTACCAAGAGTGCAGCCGAACCAACAAACAACACAGAAAGGTTAATCCCTAGAGCAGTAATCCCTGCCAGGACTGCAGTGGCAATCAGGATATACTTGGCCAGTTGTCTGATCGAATATTTAGCACCTTCATCAATGCGCTTATTACGCGTTATACCACGGCTCAATAGCATCAGGATGATTTTAGCTGCCAGGAGGATGGCCATGACAACAAGAATATTGTGCACGTACAATGAATAATCCCCGATCTGGATTAAGCGGTGATTTAGAATTTCTTTCATATTGGTAATTTTCGCCACTCTATTTTGATGGCCGATATTTTTTCATTCTCTAACCGGATTTCAGGAATAGGGGTAAATCCGTTCCGGATATAAAAGGATAATGGGGAAAAGTAAAGTTCTCCATTTTGTTTGACATCATTGGGGTGATCAATAACCCATCCATTGAGCCTACTTTCTTTTTCCTTCAGCAAATTTAACAAAATGCTCCCCAGGCCCTGGCGTTGGTAAGTATGGTCAATGATCATGGAAAACCATCGGTCACCATCACGATCAAATGTGAAAGCCCATCCTACGATGTTGGAATCATTCCCTTCTAGTAGGAAGTGATAGTGGTTTTGGGTGGAGGATAAGAAATCGTCAAATCCCTGTAAGGTGACCTGCAATTTTCCAGGATATTCACTATTCCAAAGTTGACAAATGGTTGCTTTTTGTGAAGGGCTGAGGAAAGCGGATTTTTTAACCTTCATGTGTTTGATACAATTATCGAAACAAATTAAGTGAATAGATTGATTCTTCCTTGATCAATGGTATATCCCTTAAGTTTGCTTTGGAATTTGCAAACAGGATTAAAGCGTAGCTTTGCATTCTTATATCGATTTGACATGGAAGATAAAATCATAGTAAAAGACAGCAATGGCACTGTACTGGCAGAAGGAGATTCGGTGCTTTTAACCAAGGATCTCAAGGTAAAAGGATTTAGTAAGGACCTTAAACGAGGTGCATTGATCAAAAACATCCGGCTAACGGATGACCCTGGCGTAGTGGAGGGGAAAATAGAAGGATCAGTACTTGTAGTGAAAACTATGTTCCTGAAGAAGAAATAGCAGGAAGCAAGTTTTGCATTGCGCTATTGTGGTATCCTGTTTTTAATAGATATCCTTTATCTGATATTTGGTAGAGTTAAATTGGAATGTATCTCCGGTTTTCAGTCCTTTCATATGACTGTATAATGGAGCTTTATCCGACATCCCAAATATTTTGACACCATCAATGACAATTTCTTCACTGGATACACCAATAAAAAATATACGTTGATCCGTCACGACGACTGCACCTCGTTCAACATGAGTAGCTGCATTTGCCGGATCAATAGATCTCAAAACTTCCAGTTCTGAACGTACGAATTGGAGTTCCTGGCCCATGACTTCCAGCAATTCTTCTGATGAGTCTGACCCTTCATCTGTCTGGCTTGGGGTTTCCGTATGATTATAGGCTTCAGATTTTACTTCGTCAATCCTTTCATTGAAATGGTCGATCAATTCTTGCTGCTTGATTAGGCAAGCCTCGAGTATGGCAGACTTTGAAATTTGCTGGCTCATGTGTATTTCCTAATTGTTGGATTCCAAAGATAGGCTTATGGCACCATACTTTATGGGGTCTCCAATAGTCTCTTGATCTCCTGGAGAATCGGGTCCCAGCCTTTTCCTTCATTATAAATTTCCTGATATCGCTCCTCGCCCCTGGCGGCACCTTCAAAACCATCCTGGATGACGGTAAGCCTTGTTTGTTCTCCTACCGCCTCGAGATCATAGGTCACATTCAGATAATTTTCCGGAATATCTTCCATGCCAGAATTAGGATCAATCACCGTATAGATAAGCTTGAAAGGAGGATTGATTTCAACGACATTGCCTTTGACAAACACCATGTCCTTTCCCTCATATTGACCTTTCCATAGTAATGGACTCCCCGGCTTCCAGTCAGAGGCCGTTTCACATCCAAACATATAAATCTTCGTCATTTCCGGGTTGACGAGAGCATCCCACACCCGCTCGATAGGGGCGTTGATGAGGATGGTGTTTTTGACAAACTTTGGTGTTTCCATGGAATTCAAAAATAGTGAATTGTGAGTTGTGGATAGTGA
Organism: Saprospiraceae bacterium; assembly: GCA_036503755.1. Taxonomy (GTDB): domain Bacteria; phylum Bacteroidota; class Bacteroidia; order Chitinophagales; family Saprospiraceae; genus Opimibacter. The sequence continues at coordinate 10,818 of DASXWI010000507.1, forward strand.
TAATGGTGCATGTCTTTGGAAGCTCATTGAACATCCCCCAAGCCCCCTTCGAAGGGGGAGTATGCGTTCAGCTTTTATTTATATATAATGCTCTGGAAGCTGGAAGCTGGTAGCTGGAAGCTCATTATCGTGAGTCGTCAGTCGTCAGTCGTGAGGTATTTGGATCGGTGTGCTCCGATCCCCGACAATTACTTTGCGCGCAGAGGCGCAGAGACGCAGTTTATATTTCCCTTGGCACTATGCCCAAAGCACTATACCCAAAGCACTATACCCAAAGCACTATGCTTTCTGCCGTTCTGCCGTTCTGCCGTTCCGCCCTTTACCCTCTGTCCAATGCTTAATAGCCATTCATCCTCCCAAAATGGGCATTCGGTACCCTTTTATTTGACCGGGGGTGAGCCTGCCAATACTTTTGAGCCATCAAACAAAAACAACGGCTGGCTTGAAGATCAGTTAAGCATCAAAGGGTTCAGCACATGTCAGGATTGAAAATAAACTCATTAACAACCAATAAAACTTTTAGGATTATGAAATACATGTTTTTAAACCACAGCCTTCTTACACTACTCTTGTTTGCCTTTGTAGCGATCACACTTCCATCTTGTGACAAAGACGAAGAAACACCAGAACCAACCTTTACAGAAAAATTGGTAGGCACCTGGGACATTACCTCCTATGTTCTTGACGGAGACGAATTGAAAAGCTTAATTGGGGATTCAGCCTTCATCACTTTCGAACCACCTGTTGGTAACAGCGGCATATTCAGGCAGGAAGTTGACTTTATCAACGAAGAAACGGTGTCTCTTTCTGGAAGGTATATCATCGATGAAACGAACATGCAGGTGACCATGTTCTATGAGGGAGAGGAAGTAGTGGTAGATATTACCTTCACCGGAACTGATGAAATGCTCTGGGAAGGCAGTCTGGGAGGAAATCCCCTTGTATTGCACTTAACAAAACGTCAATAAAAGCCAATAACTGGTTGCAGGATCAAGGTCCTGCAACCGTTTTTTATTTTGGCCTTGATTCCATTCATTTTGTGGTCCGCAAAGCATGGCGTATTGAATTCAATCATCGCTTTAGGGCGCTTCTAATAATTAGTATTTTTTGTATGTTGCATTTTCACGATGCACTGACAATCAACATGGCTTTTTAATGTCAATGAGATTATAAGAGACGCCCGTTACCTTTACGGCTTGCCATTTTCTTAAAACAAATGATTAACCAATTATCCACAAACCATATCCTGTGATGAGAATAATTGCGATTCTTTTTTTTCTTTCCGGGATAGTTGCCCCTAAAGGTTTTGCCCAAACCAACAAGGACAGCTTGTGGAATGTTTGGAATAACTCCTCAGAACCGGATACCAACCGGTTGAAAGCCATTCAACGATTGACATGGCCGATGCTAAATGTAAATCTCGATTCTGCATTATTGCTTGCCAATCAACAATTAGAATTTGCTACTGAAAAAAATGTCCGATTCTGGATTGGAAAGGCGTATTACAATATTGCAACTTGCTATTATTATAAAGGGGACTATGTTCGCTCGCTGAATTTTTATCAGAAAAGTCTTGAAATCAGGAAGGAATTTGGTGATAAAAAAGGAGAGGCAGCGATATATGGAAATATAGGATTGATCTATGCTGCCCAGGGCAATAATTTAAAAAACCTTGAATACCAACTCCAATCACTGGCGATCAATGAAACACTCCAGGACACCGATAACCTGACCAGCAATTACAGTAACATCGCCGTCATCTACCAGGAACAAAAGGATACGACGAAAGCTTTGGAATACTATAACCGGACGCTTCGCATGTACGAGGCTGAGGGTAACGAAAAAGGAATAGCCATAGCCTATAATAACATGGGAACCATGTTTAAGGAATTTGAGCAGTGGGACAAATCCCTGCACTATCTGCATCAAAGTCTTGAGGTGCGTACAAGGCTTAAGGACATCATGGGAATGGCAATCAATTATGTCAACCTGGGCACGGTCTACAATCAAATGAAAAATCATGACAAAGCGAAGGAGTATACATTAAAGAGTATTGACTACTTCAAATTGCTTGGTGATTCCACCAGCCTCGGCAATAGTTATTATACGCTTGGGGATATAGCCCTGGATCAGGGTCAATACAAGGAAGCTATTAAAAATTGTGAATTATCACTGGATATTGCTGTTGCCACGCATAGGGCACCTGTAGAAAGTGCTGCATGCAATTGCCTATATCGTGCTTACAAGGCTTTAGGAAATACAGAAAAGGCCCTCTATTATTTTGAAGACTTTTATTTCCTGGAGGACAGCCTGGCCGAAGAAGACCTGAAAATTGCCCTAAAGCGACTTGA
>DASXWI010000508.1:0-2769 GCA_036503755.1 Saprospiraceae bacterium
ATGGTAATATAGATGCATCAACGGCGATGTTCTCTTTCAAGGATGACGGACAATACACCTACAGTTACAACGATGCAGTTGAAAATGGAAAATACTATGTTGTCAATGGTGAATTGTATACCACGCCAGACGGCGGCACCAAGATGATGGTCAAGATTGAAAAGCTGACCCAGGACAGCCTGGTGTTTAATATGAACAGGGGAGGACAGGCGGAGACACTTACGCTACTTCGGGCGAAGTAGTGAGCATAGAGCATAGGGCATAGGCACAGAGCATAGAGCATTAGGGATGGCTTCGCCTCCTTAAAAAAATAAATGTTAAGCTTAAGTTTACTCACATCCAATCCCCACACCGCTCACCGCTCACCGCACACCGCACACCGCTCACTGCTCACCGCTCACTGTCTCACTGCTCACCGCTCACTGTCTTACTGTCTCACTGTCTTACTGTCTCACGGTTGCATCCCCGCTAGTAGTTCTTCCATGTGTTGTTGCTTAATAGCAGCTCTGTTAGCGATGCAGTATTGAGTATGGTAATGATGTCTTCTCATGAAATTTACCTGGATCTCGTTGAAACGCTCAACGGTGAGTTGTGGGTCATAATGTCTGAATTCTTTTAACAGGTTTTGGCTGATAGGGTAGAAGAGTTCTGTTCCGAGATATTCGAGGTCAGCATCGGCCACAATTTTTTCAAGGATCGTAGTGGGATGTTGGGGGATCTTTGTAGCCATGATCATACCACAGATGATTTCTATTTCTGTTGTTGTAAAACCATATTTGACGAGTTTCTCCCTGGCGATTTTGCAACCGATTTCTTCATGATTATGGGTTTGGCGTATAAAACCAATATCATGAAGTAGGGCAGCGGTCTTTACAAGGTAAAGATCTTTACCGTCAACATTTTCCTGACGTGATATATACTCCGCTTTTTCAATCACATGAGCCGTATGATCCGGTGAATGATAGGTGAGGTAGTGAGGAAGATTTTGATTCAGGATTTGGAAAACGTCATCATACAACTCCTGGTATATGCTCATGTGTTCAGTGTTTTACTTTTTGCTTGATGATCCCTCCTGTCACTTCTTTAATGCTTTGGATGAAAATAAAGGCGTTCGGATCTTCTTCCAGGATGGCCAGGCGCATGCGGTGTATCTCCAGGCGGGTGACAATCGTCATGACGATGTCACAATCATGATGGACATGAAAACTTGAGGGCAGGTATCCCCGTTCCCCTTTATAAACAGATATAGCTTTATTGAAATCATTGACAATGATGCTCTTTATACGTTCATGTTTGCCGGAAATGACGTTGAGCGCTGTATATTCTTCAAAGCCATCTACCACGTAATCGGAAATCTTCATGGCAGTAAAATACGTGACGATAGAGTACATGGCTTGCTCGGGCGTGAAGACCATCATGGCCAGAAGGAAAAGAAGTGTATTAAACAACATAACAATCTCACTGGTAGAAAAACCCGATTTCTTGTGTGTATAGTCTGCCACTACTTCCATGCCATCCAGCACACACCCTCCCTTAATGGCAAGACCAATACCAAGTCCAATAAAAAACCCTCCGAATAAAGCGACCAGGATGAGTTCTATAGTATCTTTTTCCGGGGGCTTATACATTGGAAAGTAGGTCAACCCTATAGTCAAGACGATTATGGCAAGTAAGGTTTGGACGGCAAAGGATTTCCCAATCTTCTTATAACCAATATAAACAAAAGGAAGATTGAAAAGCGCAAGAGACAAAGCCATGGGAACATGAAATTGTTTGTAGATCAGGATGGACATGCCGGTCACCCCACCATCGATAAACCCGTAAGGCAAAAGAAACCATTTCAAGGCAAATGTCATCGACAGCACACCTGCCAATGTAAACAGAATGGATGGCCGTGAGAAAATTTCTTTCCAGTCTATGCGATCACTGTGAGACATGGTTTTTGGTCTTAAATAGCTGATAAGCGGGTAAAAATAACCTTTTTAGGTATTCAGGGATTCAGAGAATTTAAGCTGGAAAAATCATGATAGCTGTGACCAGGGCATTGGACTTTAAGGAGGGGAGGTGAAATCTAAAGCCTTTCCTGCCAGAGTCTAGTCATTGGAATCAATGACAAAAAGGAAGAACTGGAAGGCAAGTTCATTAGAATGAATGATTGGCCCGTCATCAGAAGGTGTATAATATTGCAGCATTGATTCCAACCTAAATCTTGAGGTATGAATACCGCTACTAAGTATTCTATATGGTGAACGGGCTATTTCTTAATTTTGAAAAGCAAAAGGAATTACAAAGGATGGAACGTAAAGACTTTTCATGCCTTCTATTTTTTCACTTCAAAAAACACACCACATGAAGCATTGGCACATTACATTATGTTTCGGTTTCGGGTATTTTTCAGCACTATCCGCCCAACAACTATCCCCGGCTGTGTTAGCCAGCAATGGAGGCACTAGCATGGCCGCCGGAATACAATTCGATTGGACGCTTGGAGAAGCAGCTATTGGCGGCTTGAGCGGCCAGGAAAGAAATTATACGGAAGGTTTTCATCAACCTATTGTGCTTATTGAGAAAGTAGATTTTGCAGAACCGGAAGTAAATCATTCCACCAAAGATGTTCTCCTATCAGGTATTACAGTTTCCCCTAATCCGGTTTCTTCCAATCTGACCATTCACTTTGATGCTACAAACCACGAATTGTTCGATTGCCAGGTCTTTGACGCAAATGGTAATTCACAATTACAAAAGACACTCCGGACAACTGAAGGCGAT
>DASXWI010000509.1:0-2941 GCA_036503755.1 Saprospiraceae bacterium
GCGCCGGCCATCTTCGACGGTCGCAATATTTACGACCTTGAGGATATCCCGTCAGACTTTTATTATTCCAGTATCGGAAGAGAAATTATATACCCCAAATAATTCATTATGCAAAATATACAAATGGTCGATGTACAAGCACAATACAGACAGCTCAAAGCTGAACTGGATGCGCGTATTATCGCTTGCATTGAGAGTGGGGCTTTTATTCATGGACCTGAAGTAAAAACATTCGAGGCTGACCTGGGAAATTTTCTTGGGGGAACTCATGTTATCGCTTGCGCAAATGGAACAGATGCTTTGCAGATCGCATTGATGGCGCTTGAACTGGAAGCCGGTGACGAAGTTATAGTTCCCTCTTTCACGTTTGTAGCAAGTGTAGAAGTCATTGCTTTGCTAGGATTAAAACCCATAGTTGTGGATGTTGATCCACGTACTTTCCTGATGAAAGCGGAAGATCTTGAAGCATCTCTTTCTCCAAGGACCAGGGCGATCATCCCGGTGCATTTATTTGGGCAATGTGCGGACATGAAGTCGATAATGACTATTGCTAAACGGAGGGACTTATTTGTCATCGAAGACAATGCACAAGCCATCGGGGCTAAGTGTATCGGAAAAGATGGTGACTGGCAGATGGCAGGTACGGTCGGGCAAATCGGATGCACATCCTTTTACCCTTCAAAAAATCTTGGTTGTTATGGTGACGGTGGCGCGATGTATGCCAATGAAGAGCAGATGGCGCAAAAGTTACGTGTCATCGCCAACCATGGAATGCAGCGAAGGTACTATCACGATATTATTGGCGTCAACAGCAGGCTGGATTCTATTCAAGCCGCTATCCTCAATGTCAAATTGCCTCATCTGCATCAATGGAACCAACAGCGACGAAAAGTAGCTGATCAGTATGATCGCCAACTTAGCGGAATAGATTCGATTTTGATTCCTACACGTGTTGCCTGGTCCGAGCATGTTTTCCATCAATACACTATCCGTGTGACGGATGGTCGAAGGGATGAATTGCAGAAATATCTTGCTGAAAACAAGATCCCATCTATGATTTATTACCCGGTACCTATGCATGAGCAGGAAGCGTTCAATAAACTCGTTCGTCGTCGGGTACCGCTATTGAATACAAATAAAATCAGTCAAGAGGTACTTTCGTTACCGATGCATCCGGATTTGGCGGATGATCAAATCGGGTATATATGTGAGCATTTGCGTAGGTTCTTTAATGTCTAGGTGACATTGTGAGATATTGTGACAGTGAGACAGTAAGACAGTGAGACAGTGAGAGGTGTGGGGATTGAATATTACCTGGCATCGGATACGCCTTACATGATTCTTTCTTAGAAATCTTTCTTTTGATTATTGGTACGCGAGTGTAGGTACAACCTAGCGTCAATCCAGAGTGAGCGTGAGTGTCTGTGTAGGTGTGATTAAAAACATTTCGAATAGGAAAATCATGTGACCAAAAACTGTCTGAGCCTCCAGGACGGCCTCTTTAGGGCCATAAAGCCATAAAGAGGTGTGAGTGAAATAGGTCTAGGCGAGACAGCATACCCGGATGCTAAACAAATGCTCTGCTGCATATGCGAGTTTTTTTGGTCACGAGGTTTTTTGTTACTTTTTTTCCGGCAAAAAAAGTAAATGAAACTCCCGCCACGGGAGTGGTTATCTTTGCGCTGCAATGATCAAGGTATATATTCCTAATAATTTCATTCCGGAACGCACCTATGCGGTCAGGACAATCCTGACCCATCATTGTGGTGTGCCTGTAGAGATCATAGAGGAGAAAGGACTCGACGCGTACGTGTTGAAATGGGAAGATAAAACCATCCGGATTGCGGATGAATTTTTTGGAAAAATTCCTAAGGGAGAAAGCTACCTGAATAAAAAGTACTTGCCGGGCAAAATCGTTCAGACGACATCACCTGGATTGGAAGATATATTGTTGCTTTTTGGTAAAGAGCATTTAGAAGTATCTCCCAATAGCATCAAATGTGGTATTGATTTGTTTGCCGGAGTGTTTTTTATGCTGACCCGTTGGGAAGAAGCGATAGGAAAGCATCGCGACATGCATGATCGCTTCCCCGCATCAGAAAGCTTGGTGGTTAAAAATGGATTTATCCTGAGGCCCATTGTCGACGAATATGCTTTTTTAATTCGTCATTGGTTATTCGTTATTCGGTATTCAGTACCGGTTGATTCATCAACGTACAAGGTAGTTCCTACCTGCGATGTCGACACTCCTTTTTACTGGCGCACCAAACCAGCCTGGAAGACCATAGGAGGACGCTTATTAAAACACTGGAACCTTTTCGAATCCGTAAAAGATTATGCCGAATTCAAAGCGGTGCAATCAAAAGGTGAAAAAGATCCTTATGACACTTTTGATTACCTGATGACCCTGGCTGAGAAAAACGGAACAAGGTTTCAGTTTAATTTTCTTGGTGGAGGAAAAACAAAATTTGAAGGCTATTATCAGATTGATGATCCCGATATTGTATCGCTGATGACAGAAATGAAATCAAGAGGCCATTCTATTGGTGTTCATCCGAGTTATGATGCATACAAAGATGTCAACATGATTAAAGCGGAGAAGCAGGCAGTAGAATCAAATGCTGAGGTCTCCATCTCGAAATCACGCCAGCACTATCTTCGTTTTGCGGTGCCAGATACCTGGAAACATTTAGCTGAAGCTGGTGTTGCTGAAGACAGTACACTTGGTTATGCGGCTGAGCCTGGTTTTCGATGTGGAACTTGCAAACCATTTCCTGTCTTTGACATTCATCAGCGCGAGCAATTACCGCTAATTGAAAGACCGCTACTCGTCATGGATGTTTCGTTCAAAATGTATAAAAAACTATCCATTCAGGAGAGCATTGCGTTGTGCGAAAAAATAAAGCACCAAGTCAAAAAACACAATGGTGAGTTTGTGATT
>DASXWI010000510.1:0-2420 GCA_036503755.1 Saprospiraceae bacterium
TTCTCCTTTCAAACGCACATCACGGTCTTTTTCCTTTTGCGTGCGTCCGTACGAACCTTCAGTTGAAGCAATGGCATTCTTCTTTTCTTCTCCATCTGCTGCGCAACTGGTAAGAATAAGCCCTCCGGCAATACTACCGACCAGCATGGATTTGATTGTTTCTCTTCTGTCCATAAGATGATGAAATTAAATATTTCTTTTTTTGAGTTGATCAACGATATGATCAGATGTCCTCCAGGCCAGTGCCAGAATCGTCCAGGTAGGATTTTTATCCGCTTGCGAAACAAAAGGCCCTCCATCTACTACAAATACATTTGGCACATCATGTAATTGTTCAAAAGCATTAGTCACAGACTTCTTGGGGTCCTTACCCATACGCGTAGTTCCCACCTCATGAATGATCTCACCAGGTGCAGCCAACCCAAAATCTTTTTCAATACCTGGTTTATCCCCAATTACTTTTGCACCCATAGCTCCCAGAATTTCCTCAAACGTAGTATGCATATGTTTCGCCTGGTTTCTTTCATGGTCAGTCCACTTATAATTAAACCGCAACACAGGAATGCCATATTCATCCACTACTTCAGGATCGATCTCGCAATAGTTGTCTTCAAATGCAATGGCTTCACCTCTTCCGGAAATTCCAACCACTGAACCGTAAAACTTTTTAACATCTTTCCGCAACTGATCACCATACCCTCCAACTTTTTCACCAATGAATTTATTTAGTTGATTCAGACTTGAACCAAAACCATAAGAAGGCATGCTCATGCCTCCCCACATCTCGAGATGATATCCCCTGGGGAAATCAAGTTTTTTATTATCCAACCACCAGGGTGTATAGATATGCATACCTCCAACCCCATCCTCATTATAGATCTCACGGTCCATCAAGGCAGGTAAAAAAGCTGAACGACTGGCTCCGGTAGAATCATGAAGATATTTCCCAATTAACCCGCTGGAATTGCCCAAACCTTGCGGATGGTGAGTGCTTTTAGAATTGAGCAGAATTCTTGCAGAACTACAAGCTGATGCAGCAAGTACGACAACTTTTCCTTTCAGCGCATATTCCAACCGATCTTCTTTATTGATGTATATGACGCCATTGGCCTTGCCATCACTACTGGTGGTTATTTCACGTACCATCGAATTGACAAAGAGATCAATTTGTCCTCCTGCTTTTTGAGCTGGAAAAATCAAACACGTTCCTGCTGAAAAATCTGCATAAATGGAGCACGCACGATTACACTGTCCGCAATAGAAACAAACACCCCGTTCCTTGTTGATTCGCTTAGTCACCATGGACATCCTTGCAGGGATTACTGGGACGCCAACTTTCTTAGAACCGTTGATGAAATACAATTCATGCAGTCTTGGCTTGGGAGCAGGCAGGAAAAAGCCATCTGGTTCATTTGGAAGGTTTTCTTTACTCCCAAAAACACCTATCAGTTTATCGACTTTATCGTAGTATGGTTTTACATCATCATACCCGATCGGCCAATCGTCCCCAAGGCCATCAATACTCTTATGCCTGAAATCGTTTGGACCAAAGCGAAGTGAAATTCTGCCCCAGTGATTTGTTCTGCCACCAAGCATCTGTGAGCGAAACCACTCAAACCTTGTACCTGGCACTCGGGTGTAGGGTTCACCTTCAATTTCCCATCCACCATAGGCGGCATCGAAATCTCCAAATGGTCTTGTAATATTTGCTCCTCGCCTCGGGGATTCCCAGGGCCATTTCATCTGCGTTTGTTGTGCAGGATCAGCAGGATCAAAAAAAGGTCCCGCTTCAACAACCGCAACACTTAACCCGGCTTCACTCAATACTTTGGTCGCCATTCCTCCTCCCGCACCGGAGCCGACAATAATGACGTCATATTCTTTAGATGATTTCTTAATTTGCATAATCTACGATCGATGTATGCCACTCAAGATATAAAGTTAAAGGCAGCTACCTAAATTAAGATTAGCCAATTATACTTCTTTCATCCCTTGCTCCTTCATCCCTTGATAAAACACCGGGCACCCTTTGCCTAAAGTAAAATCCACAGGCAAAGGAATGCACCGGCCAATGATAGGTTAATCAATGTTCAGAAAAGATTAGTCCCGGAATACACTCGTAAATTTTCCATTGTTCCGTTCCCAAACCACCCTGTCATTGAAATTTGAATCGCTATTCAGATTATAGTCTCCATGATTGTATGTACCAGTTAATCCCGCTGTCGCTTCCCAAAAAGTACGATCATCAAAATTGATATCCGTATCGGCAAACTCATTTGGATATTGATTTCCGTTTCCGGCAAACATCGCATAGACATTGTCCATGATCTGCTTCTGTCCGACATATAAATTTGATCCAAGCGGATCAAATATGTAACTCTCCTGAATCCTGAAATCATAAGTCAGGGTATCATTAAGGA
>DASXWI010000511.1:0-4897 GCA_036503755.1 Saprospiraceae bacterium
TGTGAGAGTAACTCTTCGTCGTGAACGCATGTATGAATTCCTTGACCGCTTGATCACAGTAACCCTTCCACGGGTACGTGACTTCCAGGGGATCAACGATAAAAGTTTTGATGGACGTGGCAATTATTCAATGGGTGTGACAGAGCAGATCATCTTCCCTGAAATCGACCTTGACAAAATCACGAAAATCAATGGTATGGACATTACCATTGTCACTACAGCAAAAACAGATGCGGAAGCTTTTGCTTTGTTGAAAGAATTGGGAATGCCTTTTAAAAATCAGAAAATTTAATTCAACAACGCTATGGCAAGAGAGTCATTAATAGCAAGAGAGAATAAGAGAGTCAAATTGGTAGCGAAATTTGCCGATTTGCGCAAGACGTTGAAAGCGGAAGGTAAATGGGATGAGTTGGATAAACTCCCCCGGAACTCTTCAAAGAAACGCCTACACAACAGATGCAAACTGACCGGCCGTCCGAAAGGATACATGCGCAGGTTTGGATTGTGCAGGGTTAAATTCAGAGACATGGCACTTGAAGGCAAATTGCCTGGTGTAACGAAAGCCAGCTGGTAATTAAAAACAACAGACAGAATATCATCATCATATATTAAGATTCATGGCACTCACAGATCCAATAGCAGATTATCTCACCCGAATTCGCAATGCTCAACAAGCAAGGCACAGGGTAGTGAATATACCAAACTCAAAGTTGAAAAGGAAGATCACAGAGATCCTCTATGAGCAAGGATATATCCATAAATACACTTTCCAGGGAGAAGGGAAAGATGCTATGATCACCATCGCGATCAAGTATGATCCTGAAACCAAATTGCCGGTGATCCGGGAGCTTGGCCGCATGAGCAAACCAGGATTGAGAATGTTTGTATCTCACTCCGAACTACCACGTATTATCAACGGGCTCGGTGTGGCGATTATCTCTACCTCACATGGATTGATGACAGACAAGGAAGCACGCAAGCAAAACCTTGGTGGCGAGTGTCTGTGTTACGTATACTAAGCAATTGACAATTAAGATTAATCCTTAAAAATTAAAGATCGTGTCTCGAGTAGGTAAGTTACCAGTAAGTTTACCAAAGGGTGTGGATATCAATTTTACCAAGGGCAACCTGGTAACCGTGAAAGGTCCTAAAGGAACTCTTAGTGAGCAAATCGACCAGGATATCACAATCAAAATGGAAGACGGACAAATGACCTTTGCTCGTCCAACCGACCAGAATCGTCACAAAGCTTTACATGGGCTTAGTCGTTCATTGGTCAACAATATGATTGTTGGTGTTACAGATGGATATAGCAAGACGCTGGAGCTTGTTGGTGTAGGTTACAGGGTAACCAATACCGGCAACCTGCTGGAGATCATCGTGGGTTATTCTCACCCGATCTATTTCTATGTACCCAATGAAATCAAGGTTGAAACCAAATCTGAAAAAGGGTCTAACCCAATGATCATTCTGTCTTCAACAGATAAACAATTACTTGGACAGGTTGCAGCCAAGATCAGGGCATACCGCAAACCTGAACCATATAAAGGAAAGGGTATTAAGTATTCTACTGAATTATTGAGAAGAAAAGCCGGTAAGACATCCGGTAAAAAATAACAAGCGCTAAATAGCTTAAAAATATGGCACTTACTAAAACCGCAAGACGCAAGCGCATTCATATGCGTATCCGCAAGAAGATGGAAGGCAACAGCACACGTCCACGTCTTTCTGTGTATCGCAGTAATAAACAAATCTATTGCCAGCTCATAGATGACTCCAAAGGCGTAACCTTAGCATCAGCTTCCTCCGCGGAAGAAGCAGTTGCTGGTTCCAACAAATCAGAAGTCGCAAAGAAAGTTGGCGAACTGATCGGATCAAGAGCACAATCGATTAATATTGCTGAAGTTGTTTTCGACCGTGGTGGTTACCTTTTCCATGGAAGGGTAAAAGCATTGGCCGAAGGAGCAAGAAGCGCAGGGCTTAAATTCTAATTTCCATTTCAACAAGTATAAATCGTGAAAGAACAAACATCAAGAGTTAAAGCATCCGAGACCGAACTCAAGGACAAAATGGTAGCCCTCAACAGGGTAGCCAAAGTAACCAAAGGGGGTAGGACATTCTCTTTTGCTGCCATCGTTGTAGTTGGTGACGGTCAGGGAACTGTTGGCCAGGGATTAGGTAAAGCCCGCGATGTCAGTGAGGCGATTGCCAAAGCAATCGATGATGCTAAGAAGAACCTGGTGAAAGTACCTATTCATAAAGGCACGATTCCTCACGCGCAGTTAGGAAAATATGGTGCCGGAAGGGTATTGATCAAACCAGCTTCTGATGGTACAGGTGTTATCGCCGGCGGTGCTATGCGTGCTGTTTTGGAAAGCGCTGGTATCCACAATGTATTGGCGAAATCCATGGGTTCTTCAAATCCTCACAACGTAGTTAAAGCAACAATCAATGCGTTAACCTTGTTGAGAAGCCCACAGGTTATCGCGAAAGACAGGAAGATCAGTGTTGATAAAGTTTTCGGCCAGACCGTTAACGAACAAGCCTAATTAAACGGATAATACCAAAGGACATGTCCAAGATAAAAATAACACAGGTCAAGAGTCATATTGACAGACCACAGAGCCAGAAAGACACCATCATTGCTTTGGGCTTAGGAAAAATCAGAAGATCAAAAGTGCATGAAGCCAATCCGCAGATTCAAGGCATGGTTGACAAAGTGGCGCATTTGATCACGATAGAAAAATTAGGTTAAGTTTTAATCGAAATAATCATATGGATCTCCATAATCTAACACCCGCGGCCGGATCGGTTCGGGATAATAAAAGAAAAGGCCGCGGCCAGGGTTCAGGTAGAGGTGGTACTTCCACCAAAGGCCATAAAGGAGCCAAATCAAGATCTGGTTACAAGGAAAAAAGAGCTCATGAAGGTGGTCAGATGCCACTTCAAATGCGTCTTCCAAAACGCGGATTCAAGAATCCAAACCGTGAAGCATTTACGGCCATTAACCTGGATCAGCTGCAGACATTGACTGACAAACATAAAGTCAACGAGTGGACCATTGAGGCACTTCTGAAGTACAATGTCATTTCCCGTACGGACAAAGTGAAACTCTTAGGCAGAGGCGCCCTCCAGGCAAAAGTTAACTTGACTGCTCATGCAGCAAGTGAAACCGCACGCAAAGCTGTTGAAGCTGTTGGCGGAAGTATCACCATTGTGTAAGAATATCAGGAAAGCCGAATGAAGAACTTTATCGATACGATCAAGCATATCTGGAAGATCAAAGAATTACGTAACCGTATTCTTTTCACGCTTTTGATGATCGCCGTTTACCGTCTTGGGTCACGGATCGTTCTTCCGGGTGTGGTGCCTTCTGTACTGGATAGTTTCAACAACAACCGTAACAGCAATGACCTCTTAGGTTTGATCAACGTGTTTACAGGTGGTGCATTTAACAATGCAGCCATCTTTGCATTAGGGATCATGCCTTATATCACAGCTTCGATCATCATCCAGCTATTAGGTTTTGCAGTTCCTTACTTCCAACGTCTCCAGCAAAAAGAAGGAGAGTCAGGTCGTAAGAAGATTACTCAACTAACAAGATTATTAACGGTAGCGATTACACTTGTTCAAGGTGGAGCTTACCTAACGTATATTAAGAGTGTTGGTGCTATATCACCAAATATCCCGATTTCGATTTTCTGGTTCTCAAGCATTATCATCCTGTCAACAGGTACTGTCCTTGCGATGTGGCTTGGTGAGCGGATTACCGATAAAGGAATTGGAAACGGTATATCCATGATCATCATGGTAGGTATTATTGCTACTTTACCTCAGGCCTTGATCTTCGAATTTACTGCACAAGTAAACAGAGGCGGTCTTTTGACTTTTGTATTTGAACTGGCTGCCTTCTTTGGTGTGACTATGCTGTGTATTTTGATTGTACAGGGAGTCAGGAGAATTCCAATCCAGTTTGCCAAGAGAATGGTAGGTCGTGGAAATGCTAATATTCCACAGTCAGGTGCCAGGGATTACATCCCTTTAAAAGTAAATGCGGCTGGTGTAATGCCAATCATTTTTGCCCAGGCTATTCTGTTTCTCCCGATGACTATTGCTCAGTATTTCATGCAAAGCAATGGATCAACAGGCCAGACAGGAGGTTTCCTGAGAGAGCTCAACGATCCTTTCTCCATGACGACAGCTGTGTTCTCTTTTATACTGGTCGTTGTGTTTACCTATGTATATACAGCACTCATTGTAAACCCAACTCAATACGCCGAATATCTCAAACGTCAGAACGCATTTATCCCAGGTATCAAACCAGGAAAAGATACTGCTGACTTTATTGATAATATCACCACAAGGGTAACCTTACCCGGTGCCATCTTCCTTGGTATCATCACTATTCTGCCAAAATTTGCATTTAGTGCCGGTGTCAACCAGGGATTTGCCATTTTCTTTGGTGGGACTTCCTTATTAATCCTGGTGGGTGTTGTTCTTGACACACTCGCTCAGATTGAAAGCCACCTGCTCATGCGCAAATACGATGGACTTGTTAAATCAGGTAAACTGAAAGGGCGTAGCGGTAGCGGAATGCAGATTGGAGCCAATATGTAATCTGAATACTGAAGCGATGCAATTATTTCCCCGCCTTTCTTTTTCACTCTGATCCTAGTTATGATCACAGGATCACGTTTTCACTTTAAGTCACCGGAAGAAATAGAAATCATCAGGGAAAATTGCCTGCTGGTAAGTTCAACCATCGCGGAAGTAGCCAAGTATATCAAGCCGGGTGTAACCGGAAGTAAACTTGACGAGATCGCTGAAACATTTATCAAGGATCATGGGGCTGAACCTGCTTTTAAAGGTTATCCAGGAAGTGTTTTTGATTTTCCGG
>DASXWI010000512.1:0-6492 GCA_036503755.1 Saprospiraceae bacterium
ATGCCGGCATAACATAAACCACTGGGCCAATTTGACCGGGTCAGTTATACTGTTATAGAATTGAAGCCTCCACCTCATTTATACAGCGAAAGATGATCAAAACCTTAGAGAAATAGTGATAAATATTTTACCTGTTGAAACAACACGAATCCAACAACTGATACCCCATGATACAACCCCACAGAAGTTAGTATCTTGAACACGTATGGAAACTCACGAAGTCCGTTTTAAGTATTCTGTATTTCACGATCGATCTGAACTGTCTCCCAATGATCAGCAGTTGATTGGTGAAGCCATTATAGCTTGCCATAAGGCCTACGCACCTTATTCAAATTTCAAAGTGGGTGCAGCTATTCGTACCGTTGATCAAAAAATCATAATAGGATCAAACCAGGAAAATGGCGCATTCCCTATCGGACAATGTGCTGAACGTGTGGCCTTGTACAATATGGTTCACGCTGTAGGCAGGCAACCTATTGATTCGATAGCTATAGTAGTGGATAATATTCACCAGAAATACCCTGCTAGTCCTTGCGGCTCATGTCGCCAGGTATTATGCGAGTATGGCAAATTCCAGGAATCTCCATTACGACTTCTACTTACGCTTGCAAATGGCGGAGAAGTTTATGAGATTCATGATGTAAATGACATTTTACCTTTTGCCTTTGATGGATCCTTCCTTGGCTTCTGAGCCCTTTTTTGAAAAGCAAAATCTGTCCGTTTCTTCAACTCAAACTTCCTGCTCAGCAATCATAGAAGTGACTACTTTTAAATCTTCCTCTGTATCAATGCCTCTTGATTCCATATCCGTTTCATGACACTGAATCGTCAATCCATTGGCTAGCCAGGTGAGTTGTTCAAGTTTTTCCAGTGATTCATAAGGATGCATGCTCAGTTTTTCGATCGCCAGCAGAGCCTGCGCTGTGTATGCATACATGCCAACATGTTGGTAAAACGCACCATAATCCAACCATTGATTCATCTCCACATCCCGAATAAACGGAATCGGCTGGCGACTAAAATACATGGCCTCGTTTGCCCTGTTGATCACCACTTTCACAATGTTCGGATTGATGAGATCTTCTACGGATTCAACCTTTCGGATCAAGGTGGCAATATTCAACCCTGTTTGACCGATAATATTGGTAGCAAGATGATCGATCATCAATGGATCAATGAGCGGCTCATCTCCCTGGACATTTACTACATGAGTGACCATTGGGAACTGGCTCAAAACTTCAGCGCACCGAAATGTTCCAGAGGGTTGTTCGTACCGGGTCATCACAACATCATACCCTAGTTTCTTGACATGATTGTAGATCAGGATGTCATCTGTAGCCACACAAAAATGGTCAATGACTTTTGCCTGCTGTACACGCTCACATACCCGTTGAATCAGGCTTTTTCCTTTGATCATGATCAACGGCTTGCCTGGTAATCGCTGGGACCCATACCGGGCAGGAATAATTGCCATTGTACAATATGCACTCATATGTTTCGTCTTGATATCCTGCAAAAGTCTGTTTTTTAATTAAATATTACAAATTTATTTAATATGTAATACCTTTGTCTTACAAATACCTCCAACATGCCAACGTCACGACTTACCTTGTTGTTCCTCTTATGCATCTATCTGCCGGCATTTAGCCAGCCAATATCACCTGGTGAAGCTGACCAGAAATTCATGCATTATATGGATCCCTTTGGACTGGTCATCATTGAAAAAATGGAGAAGGGGACTACACTATACAGCCTATCCAGGGAGTACAATGTCAGCTTGGAGGCTATTCTTTCGACCAACCCAGACCTGGATCCAGGAGCTATTCCTTTAGGTTTCCCAGTTAACATCCCTATTTTTTCAAAAGCAATATCTTTCGGTCCACCGCAGGCTGGTGATGATAGCATACCTGTGTTTTACAGGGTTGAACCCAAAGAAACTTTATACAGAATATCAAAAGTATATCTTGGCATATCGCCGGAAACGATATGTGCCCTAAATCCTAGGGTAAAAGAAGGTTTATCCATTGGCCAGGTACTTCACCTGGGGTGGTACAATCCACGTAAAAATACTGATCATCCTGCTGCTACAGACTCATCTGAAGAAGATACAGCCTCTCTCTACCCTGTGACAGATTTTACCAAAGAATATAAAATAGAAGGGAAAGTCATTAAAGAACAAAAAGGCCTTGCTGTCTGGAAACCAGGCAATGTCCAATCCAATTATTATGTGCTTCATCCAACTGCAAAAGTTGGTTCTTACATGGAAGTAACGAACCCAATGCTGCACCGGACCCTAACTGCAAAGGTCGCTGGAAATATTCCTCCGGGGATATACCAGTCCCAGGTTGGATTGGTTGTTTCCCCTTCCATAGCCAGGGCATTAGGGGTACTGGATCAACAATTCTTCGCCCGCTGGCGTTTCGTCGAGTAAACCCTAAATTTCGCATCTTTGCCGCCAATGAAAGTGTGTAATAACGTCCTGGAAACCATAGGAGAAACTCCGATGATCAGGCTTAACAAGGTCGTCAAAGGGGTTAAGGCACAGGTATTTGCCAAAGTTGAAACCTTCAATCCCGGGCACTCTATCAAAGACAGGATGGCTGTCCAGATGATCGATGATGCTGAAGCAAATGGGCTCCTCAAGCCAGGAGGAACGATTATCGAATGTACCTCCGGAAATACCGGAATGGGCATTGCACTAGTCGCTGCGGTCCGGGGTTATAAGTGCATATTTACCACCAGTGACAAGCAGAGCAAAGAAAAAATGGATATGCTCAAGGCGCTTGGCGCAGAAGTGATTGTTTGTCCTACCAATGTCGAACCAAAAGATCCACGCTCCTATTATTCAGTTGCCGAACGCCTGAGCAAACAAATCCCAAATTCTTACTGGGCCAATCAATACGATAATCTTTCTAACACAAAAGCACATTACCTCACAACAGGACCTGAAATATGGGAACAGACGAAAGGTAAAATAACACACCTTGTTGTTGGTGTAGGCACTGGCGGAACTGTATCCGGAACAGCTAAATACTTGAAGGAAAAAAATCCTGACATTAAAGTTTGGGGGATAGATACCTACGGCAGTGTTTTTAAAAAATATCATGAGACAGGCATCTTTGATGAGAAAGAAATCTATCCGTACATCACAGAAGGTATTGGAGAAGATATTCTTCCTAAAAATGTTGATTTCTCTTTGATTGACCTTTTTGAAAAAGTATCTGATGCGGATGGTGCTCTTGCGGCCCGTCGCTTGGCAAGAGAGGAAGGTTTATTGTTAGGCTATTCGGCGGGAAGTGCAATGGCTGGTTTGTTACAACTTAAAGACAAGTTGACTGAAAAGGATTTGGTGGTTATTATTTTCCATGACCATGGAAGCCGTTATGTAGGCAAAATTTACAATGACGATTGGATGCGGGAACGTGGATTCCTTGATAAGGAACTGATGGTCAGGGATCTGCTAAAGGCACATGCTAACCAGGAACTAATCACTGTGGATGCTAACGACCTGGTCAGAAAAGCACTTGAGTTGATGAAGGAATACGATATTTCCCAAATGCCCGTTATGAAAGAAAATGAAATCGTGGGTTCCTTGTCAGAAAACGCCGTCCTCACTTATATCCTGGAAAATCCCCTGAGACATGCAGAAAAGCCTGTATCAGAAATCATGGATGATCCATTCCCGATAGTGGAAGAAGATCTGCCGGTTAGTAAATTGAATAAATACATCACCAAGAAAATTCCTGCCGTCATGGCAAAAGATAAAGCGGGAAATATCCACATTCTCACTAAGTATGATATTCTACAAATGATTTAATTTATGAAGGGAATATCTCGTACGTTACTCACTAATTTGTTTTTCGCATTTTCTGTTTATTCGGCTATAGGTCAGGATAAACTCTTCACACAAGCATTTGCACATCCGGTCGATTTAAATCCTGCACTTAGCGGTGCTATTGAAGGAAAATACCGCGCAACCATAGCCTACCGTGATCAATGGAGAAGTTTTATAGAGAGCCAATACACTACCATCGGAATTTATGGTGATATCAAGATTATACCGCAGGAACATAGTGATGATTACTTCGGCGCTGCGTTTTCCCTCATTGCGGATCATACGGCAATCTACAACGTCAATCAGAACATTCTCTCGTTATATGGTAGTTACCACAAATCTTTAAATAAATCACAGGATAAATACCTTTCTGCAGGCCTTAGCCTGGGCATTGCTCAACGCAACATGAATTACGAAGAGATTTATTTCAACGACCAGTTTAATGGGCTTGATATGTATTCCCTTGGTACAGCTGAGATTCTGCCTTCAAACAATTTTGCATTCCTGGATATAGGGTTAGGGGTTGCTTATACATCTAAAATTGCTGATTACTCTAACATGTCTTTTGGTGTTTCTGTTGACCACCTGCAAGGAAGTTCCATTTCATTTTACAATCATTCCATTTACCAGGATGTAGAATATCCTGATGCAAAGATCTATCGAAAATTGACTGCATTTGTTTCAATGGAACTGGGATCATCAGAATATCTTGCTGTGTTGCCACGTGTATATTGGCAAAATGAAGGTCCTCACAATATGCTTACCGCCGCAGCACTTGTCAAATTTGATCTGACCAATTACGACAACCAGGCTCTTCACTTTGGTGGAGGTGTTCGCTTCAATCAAACCTATGAAAGCGCATTTAAAACTTCAGCTTTCTATCTCATGACAGCTTATGAACTGGAAGGTTTGTTGATCGGACTTAGTCATGATTTTACTACAACCAGTCTTGGCGCACAATCCCCAGGCAGAGGAGCATTTGAATTGTCTATCAGTTTTACTGGTTTGTATGAAAATGAGAGTAATATGTGTCCTACGTTCTAGCTCTCAGCTCTCAGCTTTCAGCTCTCAGCTTTCAGAAAAAAATCTTACGCTTCACGATTGCCGATTCGCCAGATAATTACTCCGTGTGCTCAGTGTGCTCAGTGCGATAAAAAAATTTTGAGCTAATTTATCAATCAAAAAATATAGTCAAATACGGATTAATTGTCCTCCTCCTTTGGAGAAATAATGCCGCACGGGGTACACGGAGATCACGGAGAGATTTTCATTCTTCGAAAGCTCACCTTACATCACAACTTGGATTTCCCTAATCTTGTAACAGTTATCAGAAAAAATCTCATGACTCACAACTGACGATTTTCACTCACCACACACCACTCACACCTCTGAAAGCTGAGAGCTGATAGCTGATAGCTTACAGCCTCACATTTTCCACAATCTCCAATCCAAAACCAATCAGTCCGATTCGTTGCACATCATGATTAGACATCAGCTTCATACGTGTGATGCCTAATTCGCGGAGGATTTGAGCACCTACACCGATATCACGTTGTTGTGATCCTGTATTTGGATCTGTTCCGATTTCAAAGGATCGAAGAATATCCAAAACATTCTCAGATAATTCATGATGACGCATCAGGAGGAATACGCCATTGCCTTCTTTGTCAATGCGTGATAATGCATGGTCCACCTCAACTCCTGTATCCCCAAAGATGAAACGCAGTAGGTCGCCAGTTCTTGACATACTATGTACGCGCACCAGGCAAGATGGTTGTTGAGATGGATCGCCTTTCACAAGGGCAAGATGAATATCATCTGTTATCATTTGCCTGAAAGGAATCACCCGCCATTCGCCGTACTTTGAAGGAATCGTATAGGCAGGCATGCGTTCGACGATACGCTCACGTTCCATACGGTAGGCAATCAAATCCTGGATCGAAATAATTTTCAGATCATGTTTTTTAGCAATTTCAATTAATTGAGGAAGCCTGGCCATGGTGCCATCCTGGTTGAGGATTTCAACTAATACTCCTGCGGGATAGTACCCTGCCAGGCGTGCCAGGTCAATCGCGGCTTCTGTATGACCACTGCGTCGAAGCACTCCACCTGTCTTAGCTTTCAAAGGAAAAATATGCCCTGGCCTGGCATAATCTTCGGCTTTGATATTCGGATCTGTCAATGCACGAATACCGGTAGCACGATCATGTGCAGATATCCCGGTTGAACAACCATGTCCGATCAGATCAATGGAAACTGTAAATGCCGTTTCATGCAATGCGGTATTATCCTTAACCATCATCTGAAGTTTTAACTCTTCAGCACGCTTTTCATCCAAGGGAGCACAAATCAATCCTCTTCCATGCGTTGCCATAAAATTGATGATCTCAGGGGTGACGCATTCCGCAGCACAAATAAAATCTCCTTCGTTTTCACGGTCTTCATCATCCACTACGATAATCACTTTGCCTTTTCGAATATCTTCTATGGCTGAGGAAATATCATCGAGTGATTTAGTTATCTCACGAACATCTGTTTCCAATACTTTCATGACTGCACGTATACATTTTTTGAATTCAGGACAGCTTCCAGTTTGGCAACCTGGTCTTCCCATCTATAATTGCTCTCCACAAAAGCCTTTCCAGCACTTGCCAACT
>DASXWI010000513.1:0-1741 GCA_036503755.1 Saprospiraceae bacterium
AATCTCTGCACCTATTACGATCTGAATGCACATCCGGGCATCACGCAAAACAATTCTGCACGAAAAGACAAATTTGCCTTCCTCGACAATCCGGAAATCGCCCGAAAACTCATTCAGTTTTCAAATGACAAACAGACAAATGTTACTTTCTATCTTCCCCAGATACATTGCAGTAGCTGTCTCTGGCTCCTGGAAAATATAAGGAAGATCCATCCCGGCATTTTATCCTCCAGGGTCAACTTTACACAAAAAGAAGTCTTCCTCGCTTTTGATCCGGTAGCAATACGATTGCGGGAAGTAGTGGAATTGCTGACCCATATCGGGTATGAACCTCACCTCAGCCTTGAAGAAGTTACACAAGCCCAAGTCCACCAAATCGACAGAACCCGTTGGTACAAAATCGGCCTGACAGGTTTCGCTTTTGCGAATATCATGATGCTGAGTTTTCCTGAATATTTTTCAGGTGGTGAACCCTTAGAGCCCATCATTAAAAAAACGCTCACAACCATCATCCTTATCCTTTCCCTCCCCGTCATCACGTATGGGGCGAGCGAGTTCTTTGCCAGCGCATGGGCGGGATTAAAAAATAAACATCTCAACATTGATGCCCCAATAGCTTTAGCCCTGGTAATCACTTTTGGAAGAAGCCTGTATGAAATATTTACGGGCATCGGCCCCGGCTACCTCGACAGCATGAGTGGTATCGTTTTCTTTATGTTGATCGGCAGATGGTTGCAAGACAGGACGTACCAGACGATATCTTTTGACCGCGATTTCAGATCATTCTTTCCTATTGCGGTCAATGTGGTGAAGGACAATGGTATTCAATCCATCCCTGTAGACCAGGTAAAATCAAATGACATCATCCAAATCCATCATGGAGAACTCATTCCTGCAGATGCCATCCTGTCCAAAGGAAATGCAGAAATCGATTATAGTTTTGTCACGGGTGAAAGTTTACCAGTCACGGTTCAGAAAGGAGAGATCATCTATGCGGGTGGAAAACAAACTACTGGCCTGATTGAACTCATGGTCATTAAAGAGGTATCCCAATCTTACCTTACCAATCTTTGGAACAAAGAAAATTCAAATACTGAAACAACCACCTCTTATTCGTTTATTGACACCCTTAGCACCTATTTCACGTATATCGTTTTGATGATTGGTGCCATTGCCGGCGGATATTGGTTATGGCAAGGACAACCGCAACTCATGTGGAATGCACTCACCACGATTCTCATTGTTGCTTGTCCATGCGCATTACTCTTATCTGCGAATTTCACAAAAGGCAATATGCTCAGGATTCTTTCACTCAACAAGTTTTACCTGAAAAGTGCAAAAGTCATTGAATCCCTCTCGAAAGTCAACAGTATCGTCTTCGGTAAAACCGGTACACTGACACAAAACAACAAAATGAAGGTGCGGTATGAAGGAAAGGCGCTCAACCCGGAAATAAAAACACAATTGGTATCGCTCCTTGTTCATTCCAACCATCCGTTGAGTAAAGCGGTCATTCAATATCTTGATACACCAGCAACAACATCACCAGACAGCTTCAGGATTATTGAAAACAAAGGAATCGAGGGATGGATCGAAGAACATTACTTCAAGATCGGATCACCGTCATTTACGGATCAAGCGGATATAAGCCGAAAGGAGAGCACCGTTGTGGTCAAGATGGATAATATCCTGGTAGGCGTATTTTTTGTAACGAATGCATACAGGATCGGGATTTTTGATT
>DASXWI010000514.1:0-7458 GCA_036503755.1 Saprospiraceae bacterium
AGGTGCACGAATGTTGTTTGGAGAGAAATATGGAGAAAAGGTGAGGATGATCACATTTGATCCTACATTTTCTATTGAGCTTTGTGGAGGTTGTCATGTGCCAGCCACTGGACGGATTGGTTACTTTAAGATCACATCAGAGTCTGCTATTGCAGCAGGGGTAAGACGAATTGAAGCAGTAACAGCAGATGCCGCAGAGCGTTATGTTAATGACCTTCTTGCACAATTAGCACAGGTAAAATTGGAATTGAAAAATCCAATTGATCCGGTCAAGGCTATCCGCGAAATGATGGTTGAAATAAAAGACCTAAAAGGTCAGTTAGAAGAAGCTGAGCTTCTCAAGGCAGCTTCTATTAAAACTGATTTACTTCAGTCTGTCATTACTATAAATGGTGTAAAGATCATCAGCAGTGAAGTCACTATCACTGATCAGAAATTGCTAAAGCAATTAATTTATCAGATTGGACAGGAATTAGGAGAGAGTAGTTTTTTATTACTCGGATCCAAAGGGGAAGGCAAGGCTCAATTGATGCTTTATATCAGTGAGGACCTTGTTAAAAGCCGTAAGTTGCACGCGGGCCAAATTATCAAAGACCTGGCTTCAGCCATTAATGGTGGCGGAGGTGGTCAGCCCTTCTTTGCAACTGCAGGTGGTACAGCACCGGAAGGATTAAATGAAGCCTTGGAAAAAGCTAAAACATTGATCGCATAACCTTTCCTGATCTTTGGAAAGAAATAGGGAAGCTATGGGACAAGAAAGACGGGTTGATATAGGTGTTATTGGAGCCGGCCATTTAGGCAAGTTTCACATTGAGTGTATCAACAGGATTGATGGGTTTTCTCTTGCTGGTTTTTATGATATCGATCCTGCCCGTTCAAAAGAAATTTCCGAAAAATATGAGGTTCCTGCCTTTGAAACGGTGTCTGCTTTATTAGATCGGGTTGAAGCCATCTGCATTGTAACGCCAACTGTCACCCATTTTGATCTGGCTGTTCAAGCTATTGAAGCAGGAAAACATGTCTTCGTGGAAAAACCTTTGTCAGATTTTCCGGATTCGAGTCGCAAGCTAGCGGATATGATAGCTTCGAAAAATCTTGTGGGAAGGGTAGGGCATGTGGAACGTTATAATCCAGCTTTCATCGCGGCGCAGAACATGGGAATTGATAAACCCGTTTTCATTGAAGCTCATCGCCTTGCACCCTTCAACGTACGCGGAATGGATGTGCCTGTAATCATGGATCTGATGATTCATGATATTGACCTGGTCCTTTCCATGGTCGATTCAGAGGTTGATCATATTGAAGCAAATGGGGTAGGAGTCGCTGGACGTTCAGCAGATATATGCAATGCACGGATTACATTTAAAAATGATACTGTAGCCAACCTTACCGCCAGCCGGATCAGTCTTAAACAAATGCGAAAGCTCAGGCTTTTTCAACGTGATCAATATATGGCGATAGATTTCCTTAATCATGAAGTCCAGGTTGTAAAACTCTTACATGCCGAACCAGCTGATTTACTTACGATGAAGCTGGATCTTCCTGATGGAACACGTTGGATAGCTGCTGATAACCCGGCAGTAGAGAAGCACAATGCGATTGAATTGGAATTACGTGAATTTAATGACGCCATCCTTGAGAAGAGCGATAAAGGAGTAACCTTCGAACAGGGAGCAAAGGCAGTTGAAGTAGCATCCAGGATTATGGATCAAATCATGAAACATGAAAAGTAATTCTTACGGGCTGTTATTTTGTTGGAGTCTTCTTATCGGTTTAGGTGGGACGGGTTGTGATATTATTAATCCGGATGAAACACTGCCCACAACACTTCATGTTGAACCATTTGAGTTTGAAGTGACACCTGGTCAGGGATCGGCCAACAATAAGATCACTGAAGTTTGGGTGTATGCAAATGAAAGTTTTCTCGGCGTTTTTGCCCCACCTGTTGATGTCTATTACCTTGGAACCGGAATGACTACATTTTCATTCAGACCCGGTATCCGGAATAATGGAATAGCCAGTGATGCTATCACGTATCCAATATTTAAAGAATATACACAAGTCATAGACGCAAATCCTGGTGCATCATTTGATATTCACCCGGTAACCGGGTATCAGGAAGGAACTGTTTTCAGCTTTTTGACAGATTTCGAATTGGACAATCCATTTACGGACAACCGGGATACGGTTCCAGCAAGCGAGATGATCCGATCTGAAACAGATGTATTTGAAGGACAGTTTTCAGGCGAAATAATAATGTCAGAGGATGCTCATTTTATTGAAGTGGGTCACACCGTTCCGGTTCCTTTACCTGATGATGGTTCTGCGGTTTATCTCGAATTCAGATACAAGAGTGAAATCCCCATGAGTGTCGGACTACTTGGTGTTAATCTTAACGGGGTCATGGCTTCACAATTTTTTTATTTGGTTAATCCATCTGCGGAATGGAATATGATCTACCTTGAATTAACTGAACAGATAGAAGTATCCCAATTTGATGCTTACAAGATACTTTTCCGCTCTTTATATCCTAGCACAGCAACGGCACCGGAGCAACATATTTTTCTGGATAATATTAAAGTGGTTTACCTGCCCAAATGAAAAAAATCCGGAGGTTTCATATGTTCCTTTATGGATGCGCGGACCTTTTGTCTGCCATGGTAGCCTGGGCTTTGTTTTATTACATCAGGGCTCGAGGGGAAGGAAAATCATTTGATAAAGGAGTTGTTGATGATCATAATTTCTGGTATGGCCTGGTTATCCTGCCATTAGCCTGGATTATTTTTTATTGGATTTTTGATAGGTACCGCGATATATACAGACTATCAAGGTTGACTACATTGGTAAGGACCTTTTTTCTTTCGCTGGCTGGAGTAGTTATTATCTTTTTCACCCTGTTGCTGGATGACCAGGCAGATGATGTTTCGGATTATGTACAATCTTTCTTAAGACTCTTCCTGCTTCATTTCACGATCACGGCGATGGTGCGTATGGTGGCGCTTACGATTGCAAGCCGTAGGCTCAGGTCAGGAAAGATCACCTATAACACGATTATTATCGGAGGTAACCAAAAGGCGTTTGAATTATTTGAAGAAATCAGGACAAGGAAGAAAAGCCTGGGAAATCGGCTGATTGGGTTTATTGAAAGCGATTTCAATGGACCGAATGCACTCGATGGGTACTTGCCTAAACTGGGGACAATACATCAATTGCCTGATATCATTGTCAGTTATGAAGTAGAAGAAGCATTGATTGCAATAGAGACTTCGGAGCACAATAAATTAAAAGGGATTTTAGATATCCTTTTTGATTTTAATGAAGAAGTTCTGGTCAAGATCATTCCGGACATGTATGATATTTTATTAGGAACGGTCAAGATGAATTATTTATACGGAGCTGTATTGATTGAAATCAGGCAAGGGCTCATGCTCAATTGGGAAAAGCTGGTAAAACGATTGATGGATATTGTGATCAGCTCCTTAGGACTCATTTTATTATCCCCCGTGTTCCTTTATATTATGATCAGGGTGCGATTGTCTTCAAGCGGTCCTGTTTTTTATTCGCAGGAAAGAATCGGGCTAAATGGAAAGCCGTTTATGATCTATAAATTCCGTTCGATGTACACAGATGCAGAAGGTGAGACCCCTCAACTTTCATTTGATGGTGATGACCGATGTACACCATGGGGAGCAGTCATGCGAAAATGGAGGCTAGACGAATTGCCACAATTATGGAATGTTTGCATTGGAGAAATGTCATTGGTTGGACCCAGGCCAGAGAGAAAATACTTCATCGACAAGATCATGGAATTGGCTCCTCATTACAAACACTTACTTAAAGTGCGGCCTGGAATTACATCATGGGGCCAGGTAAAATATGGATATGCGAGCAATATCGATCAGATGTTGCAACGATTGAAATTTGATATACTCTACATTGAAAACATGTCGATCAGCCTGGATATCAAGATTCTGTTTTATACTCTCTTAATCCTGATTCAAGGAAAAGGGAAGTGAAAGGGAGCAGGGAGCAGGGAGAATGTATGAGGGTTATTCCCCCAAAAAAAAGAAAGGTCCCAACATGTTGAGCCTTTCTTTTTTTATACTTCCTTACACCTAAAGGTGCAAGGCTATATTATGCGTGGGAATTTTAACCCCGGATCTGATTAGATCCTTTTACGTCTAGGTTTGTCATCGTAATCGTCATCGTAACGCTTCTTCGAACGGGCATTATCCTGGTAGCGATTTGATGATCTGGAGCGGTCATCACTGCCTCCTCCTCCCCAACGGTCGCCGCCGGGTCTTGGTCCGCTGGATCTGCGATCACCGCCGCCTCCGCCTGAATTAAAAGAAGGCCTGCCGCCTGGTCTAGGTCCACCACGTCCTCCACCACCACGGTCATTGCTGCGTGGAGCAGGATCGGATTCCTTTACAAGCACTTCCTTCCCGTCCATTTCGATGCCATTGAGTTTTTCAATAGCTTCTTGTGCGGCTTCAGAAGTAGCCATTTCCACGAATCCATAGCATTTTGACATGCCGGTATCGCGATCAGAAATAACCTTGGCGTCTAATACACTACCGTAGGTTTCAAACATGGCCTTAAGACGTTCAGAGGTGACGTTCTGGGGCAGTTTAGCGACAAAAAGTTTCATTTATAAAAAAAAAGTTGATGTTGTGATATTCTATGAAGTCTGTGCAGATCGAATAAGTTACCAGGCAAAGCCAAAAACAAGTCGCTGAACGGAACGCCTCAATAGAGTGCCAAAGGTAAACTAATTATCCTGATTACATATAGGCTGATTTAGTAAGATTTAGGATAAAAATTGTACGATTTAGGATAATAAAGGAGGCAGGAGATAGGAGGCAGGAGATGGTTGAAATCAACTTTCGAAAAGGGCAATCTTTTACGGATAGGAAGAAAGATTTTGGACGCGCTGAGCAAAAAAAAAGACTCCAATTGGAGTCAATGATTGGAGGTAGGGCATGTCGAACACCTGACCTTCCCGCCGCACCGCAGAAGCGTGGCGGGACGCTCTAGCCGCTGAGCAAAAAAAAAGACTCCAATTGGAGTCTTCGAGTGGAGCTAAGGGGAGTCGAACCCCTGACCTCTTGCATGCCATGCAAGCGCTCTAGCCAGCTGAGCTATAGCCCCAATTCAGAGTGGGTGTGGGTGTGAGTGTGGTGTGTGTGGGTGTGAGTGTGGTGTGTGTGAGTGTAAGGGAGTGAGAATTCAAAGTGAGAGAGAGAGTGTTTTCTGAAATGGAGTGCAAACATAGAGCTTTTTCGGATTTCAGGAAGGAGCGGGTCGGAATTCCTTGAACTATGGTTCGAGGCTATTGTTTAGTTTTGCGCCTCAATATCAGCCTTTATATGAAAGAAGTATATATAGTATCAGCTACCCGGACACCCATCGGGAGTTTTGGTGGTTCATTATCCAGTTTGTCAGCTACGGCGCTTGGTGCGAAAGCGATAGCAGGAGCCCTGGCAGCCGCCAAAGTTGAGCCGGGTCAGGTCCAGGAGGTATTTATGGGAAATGTCGTGTCTGCAAATTTAGGACAGGCACCTGCAAGACAGGAAGCACTTGGCGCAGGACTACCCTTTAATGTGCCATGTACCACGGTCAATAAAGTTTGCTCCTCAGGCATGAAATCAGTGATGTTTGGTGCACAAGCAATCGCACTTGGACAAGCTGATATTATTGTAGCAGGTGGAATGGAAAGCATGTCGAATATTCCATATTACATACCAGGTGCAAGATGGGGACATAAGTATGGAAACGGTGAGTTGGTAGATGGATTAGCTAAGGATGGTCTGACGGATGCGTACAGCCAAAAAGCTATGGGCAATAGTGCAGATAAGACCGCTGAAAAATTTGGAATCAGCCGTGAAGATCAGGATGCATTCGCTATTGAATCTTACAAGCGATCCCAAAAAGCTACACAGGATGGCTTATTCAAAAATGAAATTACACCAATAGAAATACCTCAACGCAAAGGTGCAGCAATAGTTGTTGATAAGGATGAAGAATGTTTTAAAGTGGATTTCGAAAAGATCCCATCCTTAAAACCTGCATTCAATCCTGATGGAACAGTAACAGCCGCAAATGCTTCAACCATAAATGATGGAGCTTCTGCTATTGTCCTTGCCAGTGGAGAAGCAGTTAAGAAGTATGGACTTCAACCTATTGCAAGAATTGTTTCTTATGCAGATGCTGAACAGGATCCTGCCTGGTTTACCACCTCACCTACGCTTGCAGCTCCATTAGCTATCGACAGAGCCGGATTGAAAAAGAATGACATCGATCTGTATGAAGTCAATGAAGCGTTTGCAGTCGTGACGATGGCTTTTGAGCAAACACTTGATATAGATCATAGCCAGGTGAACATCAATGGAGGAGCTTGTGCACTAGGTCATCCCCTGGGAGCTTCCGGGGCAAGGATCATTACTACGCTTTCCAATGCTCTTCAACAAAAGGATAAGCGATATGGATTGGCCACACTCTGCAATGGGGGTGGAGGTGCATCCGCGATCATTATTGAAAAAGTCTAAGCAAAAAACATATGACAGGTAATAAGATTCGGGGTTATATCAGGTTGTTTTTTGTCGCTATCGTCACCATCCTTGCATTTATTACGGTTTACATCGTTGTCATCATTCCTGGCAACCGATATAAGATTCGATTGAAAGTAAGAAAGCTGTGGTCTAAAGCCTTTGTATTTATACTCAATTATAAAGTAGAAGTCAGAGGCAAGTTTCCTACAGACCGGAATTATCTGTTTGTAGGAAATCATCGTTCATCACTAGATCCATTCGTTTGCCTCGCTTACCTGGAAGGAAATCCCGTCAGCAGGGCGGATGTGCGCAACTATCCTTTTCTCGGCAAAGGAGCAGAGATATCAGGAATCATCTTTGTGACAAAAGAAAGTAAATCCAGCAGAAGTGCAACAAAAGAAGCTATCTCCAAAGCGTTGCAGGAAGGTAAATCCATCATGATCTATCCTGAAGGCAAAACCAGCGCAGAGCCCACTACTTCAACTTTTCAAAAAGGATCATTTGATATCGCCGCTGAACTTGGGATTCCCATTATCCCTTTTGCACTTGAATATAAAAGCACGGCTGACTACTGGGACCATACAGATACTATGGCTGTTCATTATTTCAAAAACCTGGCTAAACCCAGAACATACGTTAGACTGTCTGTAGGTGATGTGATCACGGGTGATAACGCCTTTAGTTTGTTAAGGCAGTCACAACAATGGATCAATGATGAAATTGTCAAGCTGAGGTCAGATTGGGGAGGACTCAACCAGCCAAAGGAAAAAACTGCCATCAGCCAGGATGAAAGTAATCAGGGAAGTGCTGCATAAGAAGGGTATCATTCCCCAGGTAAACTCTTCCGGATTTGGTTTGTTAGATACTTTTCATAGATTTGCAGCCCGTTTAACGAAAACGGTCAAAG